>JBAWHL010000390.1:0-5154 GCA_049593815.1 Ilumatobacteraceae bacterium
CACACCGATGAGCATCAGCCCTGCCTGGAACCAGAACGCCCCCTCGAATCCGAACTGGTCGCCGACGAGCTTGGCGACCACCGGGCCGATGATCAGCGACAGGGTCATGGCGATGGCGTTGACAGCGATCGCGCTGAACAGCTGCTCCTTCGCCACCAGCGCGGGGATGAGGGAAGAACGGACCGGCGACCCGATTGCCGCTGCCGATCCTGCGAGCAGTGTGGCGGCGATCACCCAGCCGAAACTGATCCGATCGGTCCCGATCAGGATCGCGGTGCCCGCCATCACGACACCGCCCGCGGCTTGCGTGGCGATCAACATGCGTCGCCGGTCCCACCGGTCCGCCCACGCGCCTGCCTGCAACACGAGGAACGCCGACGGCAGCCCGAGCGTGAACACGATGATGCCCTGTTGGCCCTCGCTGCGGTTCAGTCCGTCGAGCACCAGCCAACCGAACACGAATCGCTGGGCGTTGGCGACGAGAAAGAAGGTGACGTTGTTGAACCACAGGAAGCGGAACGGACGGCCGGCAAGGACGTTGGGCTGCCGTTCGCCGGGCGTCTCCGCCACCGTGACCTGCTCAGCCATCGAAGCAGCGTTGCAGAGTCGACGTCGTCAGTTGCGAGCGGAGATGCCAGAGTGGTCAGCCATGACGCGCTCCGACACGACCGGCCGACTCCGTCTCGGCATCGACCTCGACGGTGTGGTCGCCGACTTCAACGCCGGCTGGATCTCCAAGTACAACGAGCACTTCGACGCCGAGTTGACCCCAGAACACGTCGACATCTGGGACGCTCCGACGCTGTTGACGCACTTCACGCACATGGGAGAGTTCTGGGACTGGGCGCGCACCAGTGGGGGAGGGGCGAGCATCTTCCGCATCCTGCAGCCGTATCACGGCGCCGTGGCCGCCCTCGACCGGCTGGCCGCTCACCACCGCATCGTGATCGTCACGACCAAACCCCACTTCGCCGTCCACGACACCTACGAGTGGCTCGCCGAGCACAGGATTCCGACCACCGAGGTCCACATCGTCGATGACAAGACCACGGTCGACTGCGACGTCTACCTCGACGATGCCGACCACAACCTGGAGGCACTCAGCGCAGCCCACCCCGACGCGACGGTCTGCCGCTACGTCCGTCCATGGAACCGCGCGCACGCCGGCGTGAGCGAAATTTCGACGTGGCAGGAGTTCGAACAGCTCGTTGCGGAGAGGTGACGACTCGGCAGATTTCCGAAGTCGACGCGCTGAACGGACTACGGTCCCTGCATCGCCAGCGTGAACTGCGGCGATGTCCGCCAACTGCAAGGGAGAGAGATGCGATCATCGAAGAAGATCCTGGCCGGGGCATGCGTGCTCGGCCTCACCGTCGCCGCGTGCGGCAGTGACAGCGACGACGCCGGTTCCGAGAGCACCGACGCACCGGAAGCAACCGATGCCCCGGAGGCAACCGATGCACCCGAGAGCACCGACGCTCCCGAGAGCACGGATGCACCCGACAGCACCGACGCGCCCGAGACCGACGTCCCCGAAGACTGGCCCGAGACGATCGTCTTCGGTTTCGTGCCGTCGCAGGAGCAGGAATCGCTCCAGGACGACATCCAGCCGTTCATCGACGTCCTCGAGGGGTCGCTCGGCATCGACGTCGAAGGCGTCGTGACCACCGACTACACCGGTCTCGTCACCGCCATGGGCACCGGCGAAGCCGACCTCGGTGCGTTCGGACCGTTCAGCTACGTCCTCGGCGCCGACGAGTTCGGCAACATGGAAGCCCTGATGCAGTCGGTTCGCTTCGGCTCCGGCACCTATCACGGTCAGTGGTTCACGAACGACGAGAGCGTCTGCCTCGAGCCGCCCGTGGAGGGCACGGCCCTCGAGAACCAGAACGGTGAAGTCGTCCAGGTCGACGCACTCGACGCCGTGGCGCTCCAGGTCGGCATCGCCTTCGGCGACGACGGCCCCGAGATGACCGACACGACCGAAGACGGCACCGCGGTGTCGCCGGGCTGGTCGTGCATCGGTGACCTCAACGCCGTCGCCGGCAAGACCGTCGCCTACACGAGCGAGAGCTCCACGTCGGGCTACCAGTTCCCGGCGCTGCAGTTGCTCAACCTCGGCATCGACCCGCAGGACGACGTCACGCCGGTGTTCGCCGGCAGCCACGATGCAACCGTGACCGCCGTCTACAACGGTGACGCCGAAGTCGGCCTGTCGTTCGACGATGCTCGCCGCAACATCCGCGAAGAGCAGCCCGACGTCGGTGAGAAGGTGATCGTCTTCTCGATCACCGACGAAATCCCCAACGACGTCGTCGCTGCCCGCTCGGACCTGCCGCAGTCGCTGAAGGACGCGATCTACGCTGCCGTCGAGGAGTTCCTGGCCACCGAGGAAGGTGTCGAGATCTTCGACGCCATCTACGGATGGACCGGCATCCAGCCCGCCGTCGAAGCCGACTTCGACATCGTCCGTCAGGCTGCGGCCGAGCTCGGCATCACCGGCGAGTGACGATCGGAGAATTGAAGGAATGAACGTGACACACCGCCCCGGAACGACCACATGATCGAGTTCGACTCGGTATCGGTCACCTATCGGGGCGGTGTTCACGCGCTACGCGACGTCAGCCTCACGATCGACGACGGCGAGTTCGTCGTCGTCGTGGGGCTGTCGGGTGCCGGCAAGTCCACCTTGCTGCGCGCCATGAATGGCCTGGTCCCGGCAACATCGGGATCCATCAAGATCGACGGCACCGAGGTCGTGGGCGCGAAGGGCGCCCAACTTCGCGACGTCCGCCGGCACATCGGCATGATCTTCCAGACGTTCAACCTGGCGACGCGCACCACGGTCATGAACAACGTCCTCATGGGACGCCTGGCCACGGTGCCCACCTGGCGGTCGACGCTCGGCCTGTGGCCCGCCGCCGATCGTGAGATCGCCTTCCAGGCCCTCGAGCGAGTCGGGATCGTCGACAAGGCGTACGTTCGTGCCTCGAACCTGTCGGGCGGACAGCAGCAGCGCGTCGGCATCGCCAGAGCGCTCGCACAGGAACCATCGGTCATGCTGGCCGACGAACCCGTCGCCGCACTCGACCCGGTCACCAGCCATCAGGTGATGGGCGACCTGCAACGAATCAACCAGGAGCTCGGCATCACCACGCTGATCAACCTGCACTTCCTCGACTTGGCGCGTCGATACGGCAAACGCCTCATCGGTCTTCGCGCCGGCGAGATCGTCTTCGACGGCGACATCGCCGATGTCAACGACGACACGTTCCGTGACATCTACGGCCGTGCGATCACCCCCGATGACATCCTCGCCGGGGATGCGGTCGCCGTGAACGTTGCCGACGTGGCCAGCGAGCCACCACGCTGACGTGACGAGCCCCGTGACCTCCGAGGCGACGGCCATCGCCGCGCAACGTCCCACCAAGCCGCGACTCCAACTCCGCACGCTCGTCATCGCCGCCGCCACGATCGCCTTCACGGTCTACGCAGCCAAGCAGTCGGACTGGGAATGGGGTTCGTTCATCTCGGTGTGGAGCAACCCGCTGTGGGAACGCTTCTGGCCGATCGACTGGGAGTGGGTGTTCGATCGGAGCAACGTGCTCGATCCGCTGATCGAGACGTTCCAGATCGCTGTCGTCGCGACCGTCATCGGCTGTGCACTGGCGCTGCCGATCTCGTTCATGATGTCGAAACTGACGACGCCGAACCGTCCGACGTTCATCATCGCCCGGTCACTCATGAACGTGCTGCGAGCGATTCCCGACCTGCTCCTGGCCGTTGTCCTGGTGGCCGCCGTGAGCATCGGTGCCTTCGGTGGAGCGATCGCATTGACGCTGTTCTCGTTGGCCGTCCTGGTGAAGCTCTTCAGCGAATCGATCGACGGCGCCGACCCGCGAGCCCTGGAGGCGGCATTGGCCGCCGGTGGCCGGCACACCGCAGCCGTGCGCGCCGGTGTCTTCCCCGAGGTCTTCCCGGCCTATGTCGCCTACTCCGCGTACGTCTTCGAACTCAACGTCCGGGCCTCGGTCGTCATCGGACTCGTCGGTGGCGGTGGCATCGGCCGTGTCATCGAGGCCCAGCGCCAGTTCTTCCGCTACGACCGGATCCTGGGCATTCTGATCGTCATCTTCGTGATCGTCGCGATCATCGAACAGATCAGCGACTACATCCGGCGACGGGTGCTGTGAGCGCGACATGACGGCCACGATCGACCACACCGACCAGGACAGCACGCCCACAGCACGCCCCAAGGCGCCGTCCAATCGCTGGGCGAAGGCGCTCATCGCCCTCGGCGTCGCCATCGCCTTCGTCTGGGGCTACACCGGCCTCGGGATCACCCTCGAGCAACTCGGACGGGCACCCGGCAACATCTGGACGATCCTCAAGCTGTCGTGGCCGCCGTCGTTCTCGACCGTGATCGAGCGAGGAGCGATCGGGAAGGTCTTCGAGTCGGTCTTCATCGCCTGGACCGGCACCGTGATCGCGGCGATCCTCTCGCTGCCCCTCGCGTTCCTCGCCTCCAACAACGTCGCCCCACGCTGGTTGCGTGTCACGATCC
Organism: Ilumatobacteraceae bacterium; assembly: GCA_049593815.1. Lineage (GTDB taxonomy): Bacteria > Actinomycetota > Acidimicrobiia > Acidimicrobiales > Ilumatobacteraceae > Sva-07. Next base: position 4,565 of record JBAWHL010000390.1, read on the forward strand.
GGCAGATCTTCATCGTCATCCGGGCGTTCCCCGAACTGATCCTGGCGACGATCTTCCTCGCGGTCGTCGGGCTCGGCCCGTGGGCCGGTGCGCTGGCGCTCGGCATCTCGTCGGTCGGCACCCTCGGCAAGTGGTCGAGCGAGTCGATCGAGGAAGCCCCGCCCGGGCCGGTCGAAGCGATCGACGCCAGCGGTGGACGCTGGATCTCCGGACTCCGTTGGGGTCTGTTGCCCCAGGTCTTCCCGGCGATCGTGGCCCACTGGCTGTTCCGCTTCGAGATCAACGTTCGGGCGTCGGCCATCTTCGGCCTGATCGGTGCCGGTGGCATCGGCGGCGAGATCTCGTCCCAGGTCCAGTTCCGCAACTGGTCGAACGTCTCGGCCGTGTTGATCATGGTCGTGGCGATGGTCCTCATCATCGACGCGGCATCCGGAGCGATCCGCCGCCGCATCCTCGCCGGCAGCACCCGCACCGGGGCCGACGCCAGCCGGCAGGCCGTCGAGGACCTGGGTGGCTTCCTCACCCGGCGCGCCCCCGACAACCCCTGACCCCCACTCCTTTTCGTACTCCGGGGCGGGAACAGTTCCCGC
>JBAWHL010000391.1:0-4940 GCA_049593815.1 Ilumatobacteraceae bacterium
CTCCTCGGCGACATGCGCGGGGAGAACCTCATCCGCGCCACGTATGACGTCGTGGCCTGACGCCGGACTGCGCTGCGGCCCTCGGTCGGTGTCGCGTCAGTGAGCCCGGCGCCAGTATCCGGTCATCGAGACGCTGTCGGCGGGCATCGCCCGCTCGCGGCGCAGGTGGCGACGGATCGCGGAGACGTCATGCGATTCGGCAGCTCCGAACGCGCAGAGTCCGTCGAGGTCGAGATCGAGTGCCCGCACCGCGTCGTGCAGTCGGGTGCCCGAGCCTGGCTCGGCGTCGCCACGGAAGACCCATTGGATGTCGACGTCGCTTCGATCGGTCAGTTCGACGGTGTGAGACGCGTCGACCGTCTCGACGATCACCTGGACCTGATGGTCGGTCGGGAGCTCGGCGATGCGGGCAGCGACCGCGGCGAATCCGCTCTCGTCGGCGACCAGCAGGTGGCGTCTGAGGGTCGTGGGAGCGCGGAAGCCGGGACGAGGCCCCCACAGTGCGACGCGCTCGCCGAGCTGGCAGCGGCCGGCCCACCCACCGACCCCGTCGTCGTGGCCGTGGCGCACGAGCCACAGGGTGATGCGCCGCGCGTCGGCGTCCCACGAACGCACGGTGTAGTAGGCGCCGAATGGTCGGGTGGCGACGTCGGCCGTGCGCCACGTGGCCATCGAGTAGTCGGCAGGCACCTCGTCGCCGGTGCCGCGATTGACGAACAGGTAGGCGAACTGGTCGCCGCCGCGGGAGACGAATCCCTCGAACGGACCCTGGATGACGACCTCGCGCAGGTTCGGTGACAGGTCACGGATCTCGACGACCTCCGCGGCGTGGGTCCGCAGGTTGGTCACCAGTGCCATCTCCTCCTCCATGCTCGTCTCGGGCATGCGGTCGCCGGCCGCGGCGCGAGCGATCGCGATCCGGGCGACGATCTGGGCGGAGACGTCTGCTGGCGTCGTGACCGCACCGTCGAATCGGAGGCGGGCGAGGCCGGACGCGCCGTCGATCGTCACCGCCAGGTCGACGCCCTCGGCATCGACCGCGATCGCTTCGGCGTCGTGTGCCTCGGGGCAGTCGGCGGCGAACCGTGCGAGGAGCAGCACGGTGTCGGCATGGTTGGCGTTGAAGTGTTCGAGCGTGTGGTCGATCTCGGCGACCGTCTCGGGGGTCAGTGGTGTGGGCATGAACGGCGCTTTCTGGAACATTCAGGTCTGATTTGTGAATCGTGGTAGGTGACCCTAACATCGCGCGCCATGACGACACACATCTCACCCTCCGGACGCCGCCGACATCTCGTCGGTGCGCTGCTCGCGCTCTGCCTCGCCGCCGGGGCGGCGGCCTGCGGCTCCGACGACAGCAGCGCGGACGACCCCACCGCGGATGTCTCCACGGCCACCGAGACGGCCGAGACGGCTGAGCCGGCTGAGAGCGCCGACAGCACGGTGGCGACGGCACCCGAACCGGCGACCACCGGCCCGTCCGATGCCGCCACCTTCCCGGTGACGATCGACCACGCGTTCGGATCGACGGTGATCGAGGCCGAGCCCACCGCCGTGATCTCGGCGAGTGGCACGATGACCGGGCACCTGCTGGCCATCGAGGCGCCCGTCGTCGCCGCGCAGGTGCTGCCGCCGACCTCACCGCTGTCGGACGACAACGGATTCCTGTTGCAGTGGGCCGACGTCGCGGTCGCCGATGGGGTCGTCGCGATCCCCGGCCCCGAGGTCAACATCGAGGCGATCGCAGCCCAGAACCCGGATCTGATCGTCGGCAACTCCTTCGGTGGCGATGCGGTGACCGAGGACGTCTACGCACTGCTCAGCGAGATCGCGCCGACGATCGTCATCGATCACTCCGGCATGGAATGGCAGGAACTGGCGCTGATCCTCGCCGATGCGACCGGCCGGCAGGCCGAGGCGGACGCAACGATCGCCGACTTCGACGCCCACGTCGCCGAGATCGCCCCGACGCTCGACACCTCCAACGAGGTCGTCACCGGCGTCATCACCGAGTCGGGAATCAACATGTTCACCTCGGAGTCCGCGCACGGCAAGCTGATCGCGGCGCTCGGGCTGACACTGCACGAGATCACCGGTGGGGCGCTGGAAGGTGAGGCGGGCGCCGAGTCACGAACCGACGTCGTCAGCGTCTCGGCCGAGCTGATCCCCGATGCGTTCGACGACTCGTCGGTCCTCTTCGTGTTCGCCGAGCAGGCCGACATCGACACCGCGCTCGAGCTCTACCCGACCCTCGGCGTCACCCCGGCGGCCACCGAGGAGCGCATGTACCCCCTCGGCGTCGAGTCGTTCCGACTCGACATGTACAGCGCGACCCTGGTCGCCGATCGCATCGCCGCCCAACTCGCCTCCTGACATCCCTGACCCCCTGGAGACGGGGGTCAGTCGGGCGGGATGGGGTGGACGAGGGTGTCGGGGAGGGTGCGGAAGGCCTCGGCGAGACGGGGGAGAAACGCGGCGAACGGGCTCGACGCGCGCCAGTACATGGCGATGCGGCGGTTCGGGGTCGGCGCGGTGATCTCGAAGACGTCGATGTCGGGCGATGCGGGGACCGGTGCGCTGACCGCGAGCCGGGGGAGCAGGGTGATCCCGACACCGGATGCGACCATCTGCCGCAGCGTCTCGAGGCTCGTCGCTCGGAAGCCGTTGCGTTCGTCGGCGCCCGCCAGCCGGCAGACGCTCAACGCCTGGTCACGCAGGCAATGTCCCTCGTCGAGCAGCAGGATGTTCTCGCCGGCGAGATCCGCCGTGCTGAGTTCCTCGCCGAGCCGGGCCGACCAGCGTTCGTCGTGTGGCGTGGCGATCACGAAGTCCTCGTCGAACAGCACGTCCTCGTGCAGGCCGTGGGCGTCGATGGGGGCCGCCAACACCGCGACGTCGAGGCGGCCGTCGTGCAATCGGTCGAGCAGGACATCGCTCTTCTCCTCCACGAGCATCAACTGCAGTCGCGGGAGCTGTGTCCTGACCGTCGGCATGACGTGGGGGAGCAGGTACGGCGCCAGCGTCGGGAAGACGCCCAGTCGCACGACGGCTGCGTCGGGGTCGCGATGGAGCCGTCCGATATGTCGGATGTTGTCCGCGTCGTCGAGCATCCGACGTGCCCGCACGACGATCTCCTCGCCGGCCGGCGTCATCAACACGCCGGCGGGGTTGCGCTCGACGAGTTCGGCGCCGAGTTCCTGCTCGAGTTTGCGGATCTGGGCAGAGAGCGTCGGTTGGCTAACGAAGCAGGCCTCGGCGGCGCGGCCGAAGTGGCGATGCTCCGCGAGCGCAACCAGGTACTCCAAGCTGCGCAGATTCACGCCATCGAGTCTGCCAGCTCCGGCTCGGGTGCGCTGGTGCGGATCAGGTGGTCGAACGCGCTCAGCGCCGCTGTGGAACCGGCGCCCATCGCGATCACGATCTGCTTGTACGGCACCGTGGTGCAGTCGCCGGCGGCGAACACGCCCGGCACCGAGGTGGCGCCGCGTGCGTCGATGACGACCTCGCCGCGGTCGGAGAGGTCGACGACGCCGTCGAGCCACTCGGTGTTCGGCAGGAGCCCGATCTGGACGAAGATGCCGGCGAGCTCGACCTGGTGGTCCGTGCCGTCGGCGCGGTCGCGGTAGGTGAGGCCGGTGACCTTCGACCCGTCGCCGAGCACCTCGGTGGTCATCGCGTTCACGATGATCTCGGTGTTGGGCATGCTGGCCAGCTTGCGCTGGAGCACGTCGTCGGCGCGCAGTTGCGTGTCGAATTCGATGAGCGTGACGTGACCGACGATGCCGGCGAGATCGATCGCCGCTTCGACGCCGGAGTTGCCGCCGCCGATGACCGCGACGCGCTTGCCCTTGAAGAGCGGTCCGTCGCAGTGCGGGCAGAACGCCACACCCTTGTTGAGGTACTCGGTCTCGCCGGGGACGTTCATGTGTCGCCAGCGAGCGCCGGTGGACAGGATGACCGAGCGGGCATGCACCGTCGCGCCGCTCTCGAGTTCGACGCTGATCAGGCCGCCGACCTCGGAGGCCGGGGTGAGCGCCGTGGCCCGCTGGAGGTTCATGATGTCGACGTCGTATTCGCGGACGTGCTGTTCGAGGGCGGTCGCCAGTTTCGGGCCCTCGGTGTAGGGGACCGAGATGAAGTTCTCGATGCCCATGGTGTCGAGCACCTGGCCGCCGAAGCGTTCGGCGACGATGCCGGTGCTGATGCCCTTGCGGACGGCGTAGACCGACGCCGCGGCGCCGGCGGGACCGCCGCCGACCACGAGCACCTCGAACGGGTCGCGCTCGTCGATGGCTGCGGCGTCGCGGGCGGCGGCGCCGGTGTCGAGCTTCGCGAGGATCTCTTCGACCGTCGTGCGGCCCTGGCCGAACACGTCACCGTCGAGGAAGACGGTGGGGACCGCCATCACCTCGCGGGTCTCGACTTCGTCTTGGAACAGTGCGCCGTCGATGGCGACGTGCTCGATGTTCGGGTTGATGACGCTCATCACGTTGAGTGCCTGGACCACGTCGGGGCAGTTCTGGCACGACAGCGAGAAGAACGTCTCGAAGCGGAAGGTGCCCTCGAGTGCGCGAATGGCCTCGATGGTCTCGTCCGTCAGCTTGGGTGCATGGCCCCCGACGTGGAGGAGGGCGAGCACGAGCGAGGTGAACTCGTGGCCGAGGGGGATGCCGGCGAATCGGACACCGACGTCGGTGCCGGTGCGCACGATCGAGAACGACGGGCGACGCGTGTCGTCACCGTCGCGGCGCACGGTGATCTTGTCGGAGAGCGTGGCGATCTCGTCGAGCAGGTCGGTGAGTTCGGCCGACTTCGCCGAGTCGTCGAGCGACGCGACGAGTTCGATCGGGTGCACCACGTTCGTGAGGTGCGTCTTCAACTGGGAGGCGAGTGCAGCATCGAGCATGAGAGAACTCCAGGAACGAGGGTGGTGGAGAGAATTC
>JBAWHL010000392.1:0-5580 GCA_049593815.1 Ilumatobacteraceae bacterium
GTTCTGCCTGGTCCTGCACCCCATCCTCTGACGAGATGTGACAGATCGTGCCAGGCACGATCTGTCACCTCAGCGGTGGCGGAGGGCGTTGGCGTGCGCGGGGAAGCCCTCGTGGTCGGCGAGCGCCACCACCGAGGGCGTCATGCGCGCCAACGCCGTGGCGTCCGAACGCGCGATCGCGGTGCGCTTGAGGAACGTGGCTGCCGTGATCCCCGAGGCCACATGCGCGAAGCCCGACGTCGGCAGCGACGCAGGGCACCCGATGACGAAGTTCCCCGCGCTGAACGGGGTGTGCTGGCCGATCAGGATCTCACCGGCATTGATCAGGCCGTCGACGACCTCGTCGACGCGGGCATCGTCGACGGCGACCTGCAGGTGTTCTGGGGCGAACTCGTTGGCGATGTCGACGGCGACGGCGAGTGAGTCGACGACGATGCATCCGCCGTTCGGTCCGAGCGATGCACGGGCGGCCGTGGCGCGCACGCCGGGGAGTGACGCCAGCTGAGTCTCGAGTGCGTGATCGACGTCGTCGGCGAGGCGGGTCGAGGTGGTGACGAGCACGACGGTGCTGTCCGTGCCGTGTTCGGCCTCGATGAGCAGGTCGAGGGCGAGGGTGGCGGCGTCGGCGGTGTCGTCGGCGATCACGAGGCTCTCGGTGGGGCCGAGCAGCATCATCGTGGCCGTTCCGTGGCGCTGCATCTCGACCTGGGCGATCGTGACGGCGGGCGAGCCCGGGCCGACGACCTTGTGCACCTTGGGAATCGAGGCGGTCCCGAACCCGAGTGCGGCGATTCCCGCGGGCCCGTTCACGCGGAACACGTCGAGGATCCCCAGCTTGCGGCACACGACGAGCACGGCGGGGTCGACCTCGCCTCGCCCTCCCGGAACCGGGGGCACCACGAGGGAGATCGACGGGACGCCGGCCACGACCGCCGGCACCGCCAGCTGGTACGCCACGCTGGGGTAGCTCGCCTTGCCGGACGGGGTGAACAACCCGACCGAGGTGATCGGTGTGATCTTCTCACCGACGACGAGGCCCGGCTCGGACTCGATCGACCAATCGGCGGCACGTTCCATCTGAGCGTCGTTGAAGGCACGAAGATGGGCGATCGCATCGTCGATCGCGGCATCGACGTCGTGGGAGACCGCGGCCTGTTCGAACTCGTCGGGCGTGATCCGGAGACCGTCTGGCTCGACCTCGATGCCGTCGAATCTCCCCAGCGCGTCGCAGACCGCTGCATCGCCGCGTTCGCGAACGTCGTCGATCAGCGCCCCGATCGATTCGCGGAGTTCCGGATCGAAGATGTCGTCGAGCCCGCGTCGCATGATCGCGTCACGGGCCTCGGTGTTCATCTCGTTCCAGACCTGTCGGCGCATCACACTCACCCGTTCGACGTTACTGGTGGACCGGGAGCGACGGACTAGAGTTTCGACACGTTCCAACCACCATCCAGGGAGCGTGCATGCCCGTCACCGTCGTCGTCGGAGCCCAATGGGGCGATGAGGGCAAAGCCAAGGTCATCGACCTGTTGTCGAAGGAGCACACCTACGTGGTGCGCTACCAGGGCGGCCACAACGCCGGGCACACGGTGGTGGTCGACGGCGAGAGGTACGCGCTGCAGTTGATCCCCTCGGGAATCCTCTACGAGCACGTCATCCCGGTGATCGCCAATGGCGTCGTCGTCGATCTGCCGACCCTGTTCTCCGAAGTCGACATGCTCGAATCTCGTGGCGTGTCGTGTTCCGAGCTCAAGGTGTCGAGCCGTGCACATCTGATCTTCCCGTGGCACCAGGCCCACGACGCCATCGCCGAGGCGATGCGCGGCGACGACAAGATCGGCACGACCCTCAAGGGGATCGGCCCGGCGTACGCCGACAAGGCCCGCCGCGTCGGCATCCGGGTCGGCGATGTGCTCGATCCCGCCCGGTTCTCGACGCTGGTGCGTGAGCGCGCTCTCGCCGAGAACACGCTGATCGAGCAGGCCGGCGGCGAGCCGCTCGACGTCGATGACATCGTGGCGCGGTTCGACGCGTTCGGTGCCCGGGTGGCACCCTTCGTCGCCGACACCGTCGGGCTGCTGCACGGAGCGCTGGCAGCGGGTGCCCACGTCCTGCTGGAGGGTGCGCAGGCGACCTTCCTCGACCTCGACCACGGCACCTACCCGTACGTCACGTCCTCGAACCCGACGGCAGGCGGTGCCTGCGCCGGCACTGGCCTCGGACCACGGGACATCGGGCGCGTCGTGGGGATCACCAAGGCGTACACGACACGCGTCGGCGCCGGGCCGTTCCCGACGGAGCTCTTCGACACCGACGGCGAGACCCTCGTCGACGTCGGCAAGGAATACGGCACCGTCACCGGTCGTCGCCGCCGAGCCGGCTGGCTCGACTGCGTGATGCTGCGTCAGGCCGTCCGCCTCAACAGCCTCACCGAACTCGCCCTGACGAAGCTCGACATCCTCGACGGATTCGACACGATCAAGATCTGCACCGGCTACCGGCTCGACGGCCAGCTGCTGGAGCACTACCCGGACCGTTCCGAACTGATCGCCGACGTCGAGCCCGTGTACGAGACCCTCGACGGCTGGGGCAGCGTGCTGAGCGACAAGCGAGAGCCGGGTCAACTCCCCGACCAAGCACGTCGGTTCATCGAGATCGTCGAGCGCGAGGTCGGGGTCCCCGTCAGGGTCGTCGGTGTCGGCGCAGAGCGCGACGACTACCTGGTCTGGGCATCGTGATCCCTCGCTACTCCACACCGGAGATGGACGCGGTCTGGTCCGACCCGGCGCGGTTCGGGCGCTGGCTCGAGGTCGAGTTGTTGGCGACGGAGGGCCACGCCGAGCTCGGCATCGTGCCCGCTGACGCGGCAGCGACCTGCCGCGCTCAGGCGCCGGCCACCGATGAGGCGTTCGTGCAGGCGGTGCTCGACCGGGAGGCGGTCACCGATCACGATGTCGCCGCGTTCGTCGATGTCGTCCAGGGTGCCATCGGCGCTCCCGCGTCGTCGTGGATCCACTTCGGGCTGACCTCGTCCGACGTCGTCGACACCGCCCTCTGCTGGGCGTTGCGTGACGCCGCCGATCTGCTGGTGGAGGCGTCAGGGGAACTCCTCGAGACGCTCGTCGCGCTGGCCCGAACGCATCGGGACACGGTGATGATCGGCCGCACCCACGGCATTCATGCGGAGCCGACGACCTTCGGTGCGAAGTTGGCACTCTGGGCGCTGCAGGTCGACCGAGACCGGACTCGACTGCGGGCAGCCCGCGACAACATCGCCGTGATGAAGCTCAGCGGAGCGGTCGGCACGTACTCGAACATCCCGCCGGAGGTCGAGCGGTTCGTGGGCGACGCACTCGGCCTCGCCCCGGTGGCGGCCACGCAGGTCATCGCCCGCGACCGTCATGCCGAGTTCCTCTACGCCTGTGCGTCCGTCGGCGCGACCTGCGAACTCATGGCGGTCGAACTCCGCCACCTGCAGCGGACGGAGGTCCGAGAGGTGCAGGAAGGGTTCAAACCCGGGCAGAAGGGCTCGTCGGCGATGCCCCACAAGCGCAACCCCATTTCGGCAGAAACCATCTCCGGACTCGCTCGCGTATTGCGTGCAAACCTCGGTGCCGGCATGCAGGACGTCGCACTGTGGCACGAGCGGGACATCTCCCATTCGTCCGTCGAACGCGTCATCCTTCCCGATTCGTCGCAACTCGCGTATTACGTCATGCGGCGGCTGCGCAGACTGCTCGAGGGATTGGTCGTGTTCCCGGAGCGCATGCAGGCAAATCTCGATGCGAGTTTCGGGTTGGTCTTCAGTCAGCCGGTGCTGCTCGCGCTCGTGGAGGCGGGGGCGACACGTGACGACGCCTATCGAATCGTGCAGCGAAATGCCATGCAGGCCTGGGACGAGGGTCGCGACTTCAGAGGTCTTCTCGAAGCCGACTCGGAGGTCGACGATTCAGTGCTCGACGAGGCGTTCGACCTCAGCCGATCGTTGCGGAATCTCGACCAGGTCTTCGCTCAACTCGACCGGTTCGACACCTGATCAGTCGGAGCGACTGATACCGGCGCGCTTGAGCGTGCTGGCCGACACGCCGACGTCACGCCACGAGGCATACGAGATCGACTTGCTGTCGGAGTAGCTCTTGGCGACCTGCACGAAATCGGCCTCGAGGGCCTCCATGTCGATCGTGTCGGACTTGGCGGCGAGTTCCGCGGTGAGGTCGCGCCGCTCCTGGATCAGGAGCAGTTCGTCGATCGGGTTCGCGCTGTCGAGCTCGGTCTGGATGGCGTCGAGGCGCTTCTGGATGGTCTCGGGCGTGCGCTTGCGTCCGCGCTTCGGCTTCGTGGCGCGCAGGCCGTCGAGGTAGTCCCGGACGATCCGGCCCTCCATGCGACCCTTCGCGAGCGCAGCCTTGTGCTCCTCGCTCATCGGTGTACGTGGTCCCCGTTTTGCTGCCATGGGGCCCGATCTTATGGGAATATCAACGCGATGCAATACGATCATCACATGTTTGCGCTGTCACCACACGGAACCGATGTCCATGTCGGTACAGGGCCCCAATATCCGTGGGGCGGTTTGTACGGTGGCCAGATCGTCGCGCAGGCGTTGCGGGCCTCGGCGATTTCGGTGGATCCGGAGCTCGAACCGCACTCGATACGCGCCTATTTCATTCGTCGAGGCGACCACACCGAACCCGTTCGATATGAGGTCGATCGGATCCGCAACGGCCGGAGTTTCGCGACTCGTCGCGTGGTCGCGCGACAAGCGGTCGGTGCGATTCTCAATGCGGAGAGTTCGTTCCAACGGCCCGAGCGTGCAGCGGCGGTCCAGACACTGACCATGCCCGAGGTGCCGGCGTCCGGTGATCTCGAGGAGGACTCGTGGACCACGACCTTCAGCCGGGTCATGGTTCCTACGGAGCGCGTGACCGGCGTGCCGCGCGACGGCGCAGGTCGAGCCGTGGCGTGGATGCGGGTGAACGACGACCTCGGCGACCCCGCTGATGCCGAATCGCAGCTGCTTCACCGGTGCTGGCTCGCGTACCTCTCCGACGACATGCCGACCGACTCGGTGATCCGGGCGCACCCGGTCGCCGACGATGCCGAAGCTCGTGCAGGACTGTTCTGCGCCAGTCTCGACCACACGATCTGGTTCCATCGGCCGCTGCGCGCCGACCGGTGGCACCTGTACGACTTCTCGTGTCACCACTACGTCGGCGGGCGGGGGCTCTCGGTGGGTCATGTGTTCGCCGACGACGGCACCCACGTCGCCACGGTGGCGCAAGAAGTCCTCGTGCGCGACGCTCGCGACCGGGAGTAGCGGCGGCTACGGTCACTCGGCGATGACCGAGCCGACCGATCTCTCGCCGACCCTCGACGTACTGCGCTCGCACGTGATGGAGCACTCGGTCAAACACGGGGAGTTCACCTTGAAGTCCGGGGCCTCGAGCAGTTGGTTCCTCGACACCAAGCAGACGGCGTGTACACCGGACGGCATCATCGCCATGGCCGACGCGGTGATCGAGGTGTTCGGCGACGTGTTCGACGACATCGATGCGATCGGTGGGCTGACGATGGGCGGTGATC
>JBAWHL010000393.1:0-25721 GCA_049593815.1 Ilumatobacteraceae bacterium
CGGTGATGTCGGGGTACTCCTCACCGATCTCGGTGTAGATGTCGGTGAGGTCGGCCTCGATCTCACCGAAGTTGCGGACCTGGTTCTTCGATGACCTGTCACACCGGCTCGACGTGATGCAGCGGATCAACGCATCGGGCCAGTTCTCGCCCCGGTCGGTCCGGATGTCGTTGCCGCCGATGGTCATCGTGACGAGCGTGCCATCGCCGTCTGCCGGGATGTCCGCAGCGACGACCTGGTTGGGGATCTCGTCGATGACCGCGCCGGCGCAGGCGATGAAGACCGACTCGGCGCGGAGTTGCTCCGCGAGGCGTGGGCCAGGGGTCTCGTCCAGTTCACGGTGGCAGGCGCCGCTGCCGAGGCGGGTGTCCGGATCGAAGGAGTGCGCCGGCGGGCCGTGATCGTCGTAGTTCTTGGCGTCGCTGTGGGTTCCGCTCCCGGAGCTGTACGAGTCGCCGAGGGTGACGATTCGCTCGAAGCCGGAGTCGGCGGACACCGGGGTGACAGCGAACGCGGCCACGCCAGCCGTCGCCACGACCGCAGCCGTGAGCAGAGCGAGTGAGTTCCGAGCCATCGAATCCCAGGGTATGCCGCGTCCGTTCGGCTCGGAACACGGCCGCCTGGCTCTCGGGGAACGGACGGGAGGACCTGACGCTCATCCGTCGGCGACGTCACCCCACCGCGAGGCCGAGCACCCTCAGCTGTCGTCACGGACGCGACGGACGAGCACTTCCTGCGCGATGGTCGCGACGTGGATCCCGTCGTCGCGCAGGATGTCCGCGGTGACGACCCCTCGGCCACCGTTGAGCCCGTGCGAACGCGTGTCGAACCAGTGCCATCGTCCGGGGTCGGTCGCCCGATGGAACCACACGGAGTGATCGAGACTGGCGCCGATGAACTTCGACCGATCGACGGGCGCGTTCGTGAACTCGGGGTGGGGCGAGCGCGCGGCGCGCGACGGCGACGCGTCGGACATGAACGCGAGCGCACATTGATGATCCGCTGGGTCGTCGCCGAGATCGGCGCTCAGCCGAATCCAGTAGCCCATCGATCCGTCGTCGGCGGTGGTCAGCTTTCGTTCCAGCATCGAGCCCCACGAGTGGTCGCTCAACGACGGGTCGTCGGGCTCGGGCAGGCCCGCCGGCAGGCTCGCGACCTGCGCGTCTGCCTCGTCCTCCACCACTTGGAAGGACACCGAGAGGTTGAGAATCGCGCCGCCGGACTGTCGGGCCACGACCTGGCGGGTGCTGAACGATCGGCCGTCACGCAACCGTTCCACCTCGTAGCGGATCGGCTCCTCGGTCGTGCCGGGCCGGATGAAGTAGGAGTGCAGCGAATGTGCCGGGCGATCTGCTGGCACCGTCGACAGTGCCGCTCGGAGTGCTTGCCACACGACCTGTCCGCCGAACAATCGACCGCCCCAGGGGTATCGCGCCGCGATCCCGACGAAGGTGTCCGGGCCGTGTGGCTCGAGGTGCATCAACTCGCGGAACTCGACGTCATGGATCTTGGGCGCTGGCATCGCTCCAGTGTGACACCGCCGCGGTGACGACGGTCAGGTCGCCAGCCCATACTGGTGACATGACCACGGTCGAAGTGTTCGCCGACATCAGCTGCCCATTCGCCCACGTCGGGTTGAAGCGGGTCATCGCCCATCTCGACGGCACGTTCACCGCCCGGAGTACGGCCCCGGACGTGATCGTCCGGGCATGGCCGCTGGAGTGGGTCAACGACGCGCCGATGCAGGCCGACGCCGTGCTGACAAAGGCCCACGCGCTCGACGAACAGCTCGGAACCCGGCACTTCTCGGGGCTCCGGGCCGATCGCTGGCCGACGACGACCCTGCCGGCGTTGGCGCTGGTGGCTGCGGCGTACGAGCGCGACGCCGCCACGGGACTCGCCGTCAGCCTCGACCTGCGTTCCGCGCTGTTCGAGCACGGTCTGGACGTGTCCGACGCCGACGTCCTCACCGATCTGGCACGTCGTCACGATCTGACCCCGCCGCTCGACCTCGACCATCGGGCGGCGCAGGCCGACTACGACGAAGGGCGCGCGCGGGGCGTCCAGGGCTCGCCGCACTACTTCGTGGGAGATCAAGACTTCTTCTGCCCGACGCTGGATCTCGGCCACGACGACGACGGCCACCTCACGGCGTCGTTCGACGCCGACGGCCTGTCCCGTTTCCTGGCCAGCGTCGTCGTCGCCTCGCCCGACTCCGTCTGAGCACACGACCGCCATGACGTGGTAGCACGTCATCATGGTGAACGACCGCGACGACGACCGTTGGCTCGATGCGACGGCGCAGGCCGAGCTGCTGGCACGGCGTGACGTGTCGTCGATCGAGTTGGTCGACGCAGCAATCGACCGGATCGAGACCCTCGACGACGAGCTGAATGCCGTGGCGATGCGCTGGTTCGACCAGGCACGGGAGCAGGCAACTGCGTTCGACGAGCTCCCTGCCACCTCACCGCTTCGACAGCGACCGTTCGCCGGCGTGCCGTTCCTGTTCAAGGACTACGGCACACACGTCGCCGGTCGCCCGCTGACCAACGGCAACCGAGCGCTGCGCGATGCGCAACCGCTGTCCGATCACGACTCCACCCTCACCGAACGATTCCGCGATGCCGGCCTGATCCCCCTGGGACGCACGAACAGCCCCGAACTCGCGAGCGTGCCGGTCACCGAATCGGTGGCGTTCGGGCCCACGCGCAACCCATGGGACACCGATCGCACCCCGGGCGGGTCGAGCGGCGGTGCGGCCGCCGCGGTGGCATCGGGGATGGTGGCCATCGCACACGCCAGTGACGGCGGCGGCTCGATTCGCATCCCCGCGTCGTGCACCGGGCTCGTCGGCCTGAAGCCGTCGCAGGGACGCGTCTCGATGGGCCCCGAGCGCGACGAGGCCAGTCTCAGCACGCAGCTCTGTCTGAGCCGCACGGTCCGGGACACGGCGCGTCTGCTCGACGCCGTTCATGGTCCCGGCGTCGGCGACACCGTCATCGCTGCGGCACCGGTTCGGCCGTACATCGACGAGGTCGGCGCCGATCCCGGGAGACTCCGCATCGGGCTGCTCGACACCCACCCGACCGGTGGCGCGCTGCACGAGGAGTGCATTGCGGCAGCACGTGGCGCAGCAGCCCTGCTCGAAGGACTCGGACATCACGTCGAGCTCGGACATCCCCCTGCACTGAACGACCCCACGTTCGGGCGCCGATTCGCAGCGATGTGGGCGACGATGGCGGCGATCGGCATCGACACGCTCGGCACGATGCTCGGTCGCGAGCTGACCGAGGAGGACGTCGAGCCGCTCAACTGGGCCCACGCCGAGGCGGCCCGCAATCTGACGGCGGTCGAGTACGCGCGGGCGCTCGCTGCGGTGCTGCAGTATCGACGCAGCCTCCACCGCTGGTGGGACGACGGCTGGGACCTCCTGCTGACACCCACGCTCGCCGAGCCGCCGCTGCGCATCGGCGAGCTCTACCGAACCGACGATCCTGCCCCGTTGGCGGCGTCGACCCGCTCCGGCCAATTCGTCACGTTCACCCCTCCGTACAACGCATCGGGTCAGCCGGCGATCAGCCTGCCGCTGCACTGGAGCGCTGACGGACTCCCGATCGGTGTGCAGCTCGTCGCCGCCTACGGCCGCGAGGACCTCTTGATCCGCATCGCGAGCCAACTCGAGTCGGCCGCCCCATGGGCCGACCGCCATCCGCCCGCTCCCGCGGCCAACATGGCGGGATGAACTCCGATGGCGGCTCGCGCGCCCGAGTCGTCCTCGCAGGGTTCTGCGCCGCCGGGTTCGCCATCGCCCTCGTCGCCCTGGTCACCGCTCAGCTCGCCCTGATGTCGGTGCTCGACGCGACACGCGCGGAGCGTGCAGCGGAGCAGATCGCCGAATCGCGCTTCACCGCGGACCTGATCGAACAGACCGTCGTTCGCGCGGTCGCGCCGATCGCCGGCGCGGAGATCGCGGGTGAGGTCGCCGTGACGACGAGTTCGGATCCGCGCGTGATCGCCGTGGTCAGGACGTCGCTCGTCAATGCTCACCGTCAGATCGTCGACCCCGGCGCACCGGCCGACGTGATCGACGGCAATCTCGCCGTCGGCTCCGCCATCGCCCAATCGGTGATCGACACCGCGGACCGGAGCGGACTCGATCTCACATCCCTCGGGCTCGGCGACCTGGGCACCGACATCGCGGCGCTCGACCCGACGGCGATCGCGCGCCAGGCCGGGCTCCCCGACGTCGTCCCGACCGACCTCCCGAGACTCGGTCTGCGCCAGGTCGCGGAGACCACCCGCGTCGTCGCGCTGATCGCACTGCTCGTGCTCGGGGTGCTGGCCGTGCTCGTCCATCCGCGCCCGGGCCGGTCGCTGCGAGGTGTGGGCGTCCGTACGGCAATCGTGTGCGGCGCCTGGCTCGTCGCGATGCTGGTCGCCGGGTGGCTGATCGGGCTCGTGTCGGCCACGCTCTTCGGTGAGATGCTCGACGCCGTGTGGTCCGACGCCGTCCCGTCGATGCTGCTGGTCACGGCGGCGGGTGCCGTGATCGGGCTCGGCATCGTCTTCGGCGGCATGGCCCTCGACGGATACCGCGCTCAGCGCCACCCCCCACCACAGCGATGAGCGAACGCACCGCGGACGGTGCACCCGCTCATCGCACGGCCCCGGCAGGTCTCGTCAGTGACGAGGTGCGTGTTCGGACGGTTGGAGGAGCCGGGGGCCCATCACCTTGGCGAGCAGGTGGTCGCCCGAGGCGACGGGCGCGTAGCGCGGCGGGTTCTGCTCGCTGGAACAGCTCGGCAGACACTCGATGACCGCGTCCCAGTTGGGTTGCTGAAACCACGCGACCGAACGACGTCGCACCGCGCCGTCTGCGTCGGGCGGCGGCGGAACGACACGATGCAGGGTGGACCGCCACCGGTCGTTGGACCACTCGGCGAGCAGGTCGCCGAGGTTCACGATGAACGAGCCATCTCGTGGCGCGACATCGTGCCATCGGCCGGCGTCGTCACAGATCTGCAGGCCCGGGACCTCGTCCGCGAGCAACACGGTGATCGATCCGTAGTCCGTGTGCGCGCCCATTCGCATCTGTCCGTCGACCGGCGGGGGCGCGTCCACTCGACGCTGGTAGTTGTTGGCGCGGATCACCGTTGGCCCCTTGTCGAGGAACGGCACGAAGTGATCCGCCGGCATGCCGAGCGCGACGGCGGCGGCCGACATCACGTCATTGCCGACGGCGTCGACGGCCGCCATGTACTCGAGCCACACCTCGCGCATCCCCGACGGCGTGGATGGCCACACGTTCGTCGCGAAGAACCGATCTCGTCCGTCGGCGAAGTACGCGTCGGCCAACTGGGTCTCGGTCAACTCGAGGCCAGCGTTGAACGCCTCGAACAGATCGGTCGGGAGATCTCGTTCGCCGAGGGAATACGCGAGCGCCTCGCTCCCCTCGGGGGCGTAGCCACGGTTGGCGGAGCGGTCCTCCACGAAGCACTCCATCTTCGCCTCGGGCGACAAGTCGAAGAACTCGCTGGTGACCTGGAGCATCTCCGAGATCAGTGCAGGATCGACGCCATGACCGCTGACCGAGAAGAACCCAGTGGTCGTCGCCGCGTGGTCGAACGCTGTCGCGACTGCCTGGCGATCGACGTCGTCGCCCTCACGGAAGGGACGCAGATCGATGGGTTCCACGCGCATGGCTCGACGGTACCCGTGCTGTCAGGGTTCGAGTCGGAGACCGGCCGCCGACAGTCGCCCGCCCAGTCGGCGGACGTACAGCGCACCGAAGATCGCGCTCACCCCCACCAGCGCGAGACCGACGGCATCGAGGACGTAGGTGATCTGGAAGTCGCCCGACGCCGGCTCGTCGCCGGTGCTGAGACCACCGAACTGGGCGAGCACCGTCCCGACGATGAGCCCGATCCACCAGAGGTTGCCGATGAGGAGCAACGAACGTGATCTCCACGTGGCCGGGACGGCTCCGTTCGACCTCGGTTCGAGGGCGATGCGTTCGATCTCGTTGAGCACCAGCTTGGGAAGCACCGCGTTGGCGAACGGGATGAACCACGCGCCGACGGTCCACCCCGACGTCCACTTGCGTTCGCCGAACCAGAGTTGCTGGGTCGTCTTGTGGGCACCGTTCATCCAGATGAGCATCAAGACGAACACCACCAGTCCGCAGAGCACCGCGATGCCCGCGAGTGCGCCGAAGGCATCGTCGATCGCGATCCAGTCGTCGAAGGCGTCGGCCTCGGCTCGAGAGTTGATCGGCGTGTCCCAGTACGTGTTGAACGCCACGAGCGAGACGAGCGCCATCACCGACGCCACGAGGGCGAACCCGCACACCGCCCACAGAAAGCCCTGGAGCGTCCCCGTCAGCCCGGTCGACACCGAACGTGGCGCCACCGCTCCGACCCCGAGGTGGCCGTACGCGGCTTGGCCATGTGCCGGTTGAGCGTAGGTGGGCTGGCCGTACGCGGGTGGCCCGGACGGCGTCACGCCGACCTGCGGGCGCGGACCCGTACCGCCGGGTGGCGTGGCGACCGGGGGCGGTGGAAGCGGCTGCGGACGCGACTCGGGGGGATACCACTTGCCATCGGACGCGAGCCACCAGCCCGGCCCCTGTTGGACGTCACTCATCGAGGTCTCCCGCTCCGCGTGTCACAGGTCAGGCATTCTTGCACCGGAAGCGACGGGGGCCTGTGACCATCCACGGACGTCGCGTAGTCTGAGCCGATGACCGAACTCCTCGTGGAATCGACGGCGACCGAGGCGCGGCTGCGCGCTGCGCTCCCCGACGACGTCGACTACGCCTCGGTTCGTCTCGTCGACGAACGGGCCGAGCACCTCACCGTCCGCCGCAACGAACTCGAGCCGATCTTCAACGAGTACGACTCCGGGGTCATGTTCTCGGTCTGGCACCAGGGCGGACTCGGGTATGCCGCCACGAGCGACCTCACCGAGACCGGCCTGGAGCGCGCCGTCGCACGCGCGAAGCACTGGGCGACGCTCACCGCGGGCTCGATGGTCACCACGGCAGTCCCCACGGACCACGCGATCGGCACCTACAGCTCACCGGTCGAGGTGACCTGGGATTCGATGCCGCTCGACGACCGCCTCGAACTCCTCCAACACCAGTCGCGGCTGCTCGGCGTCGATGACCGCATCGTCGACTGGGGCGCATCGCTGATGCGGCGCGAGGTCGACCAGCTCCTGATCACCAGCGGGGGCGGCCGCATCGAGCAGCGGTTCCGCTTCGTGTACCCGAGCCTGCGTGCCACCGCGAACGAAGGCACGAACACCCAGAACCGCACGTTCGGCGGCCACGCCTTCTGCGGACAGGGTGGCGCGGAAGTGCTCGGGCGCTTCGGCTTCGGCGACGCCGCCTCCGTCATCGCCGAACAGGCGGTCGAGCTGCTCTCGGCACCGAACTGCCCGACCGGGGTGATGGACCTCCTGCTGGCCCCCGACCAGATGATCCTCCAGATCCACGAATCGATCGGCCACCCGCTCGAACTCGACCGGATCCTGGGCGACGAGCGCAACTACGCCGGCACGAGCTTCGTGACCCCGGAGATGTTCGGCACCTACCAGTACGGCTCCGAACTCCTCAATGTCACCTTCGATCCGACGGTCGAGGGGCAGCTCGCCTCGTACGGCTTCGACGACGACGGCACACCCGCCGAGCGCCAGCACCTGATCGAGAACGGAACCCTCGTGCGCGGCCTCGGAGGTGCGGTGTCGCAGGCACGCAGCGGCATTCCCGGTGTGTCGAACTCGCGAGCTCAGAACTGGAACCGGCCGCCGATCGATCGCATGGCCAATCTCAACGTCGAACCAGGCGACTCGACCGTCGAGGAACTCATCTCGTCGATCGAGCACGGCGTCTACCTCCACACGAACAACTCGTGGTCGATCGACGACAGCCGCAACAAGTTCCAGTTCGGGTGCGAGTACGGGCAACGCATCGAGAACGGCGAGATCGTCGGCGTCGTCCGCAACCCGGGGTACCGAGGCATCTCCTCGACGTTCTGGCGCAACCTCAGCGGTGTCGCCGACCGCTCCAGCTTCACGGTCATGGGCACACCGAACTGCGGCAAGGGCGAACTGAACCAGGTGATCGGTACGGGCCACGCGTCGCCGGCGTGCAGATTCTCCGACGTCGAGGTGTTCGGAGGCGAGGCATGAGTGACGACCAGAACTACTTCGATCAGATCGTCACCGCGGCGACCGCGAAGCTCGTCGGCGACGAAGTGCTGCTGGCGAACATCTCGGGGGAACGCACCGACTTCATCCGCTTCAACCACGGCGAGGTTCGCCAGGCCGGCACGATCGATCAGCAGACACTGAGCGTCGACCTCGTCGAGGGCCAGCGTCACGTGGGCGGTCGCATTCGTCTCACGGGCGACCGGCCCGTCGACGATGCCAGGCTCACGACCCTGCTCGCACAGCTGCGCGACCAGCGGCGCCTCGTGGCCGAGGACCCCTACCTGCTGTACAACGATCAGCCCATCTCGACCGAACGCATCGAACGCGGGTCCGTCCCCGCTCCTGCCGATGCCCTCGGCGACATTCGCGATGCCGGCCAGGGGCGCGATCTCGTCGGCATCTACGCCGCTGGTGACACCTACAGCGGCTTCGCCAACAGCCTCGGGCAACGCAACTGGTTCCAGTCGGCCACGTTCAACCTCGACTGGTGCTTCTACCTTCGTGACGACAAGGCCGCGAAGAACCTCTATGCCGGATTCGAGTGGAACGACGAGGCGTTCGCGCAGAAGATCGACTGGTCGTCACGCCAACTCGTCGCGCTCGAACGCGACCCGATGACGCTGACGCCGGGCGAGTACCGGACGTATCTCGCACCGCGGGCGATGGAGGAGATCATCCAGTTGCTGGCCGGCTACGGCGCCTTCAGCCTCGACGCCCACGAGACCCGCCAGACCCCGTTGCTGAAGATGCTCGTCGACGGCACGCGCCTGTCGCCCCTGCTGAGCGTGAGCGAGGACACCGTCGGCGGCGTGGCCGCGAACTTCCAGAACTCCGGGTTCGTCCGGCCCGACAACGTCCCGCTGATCGTCGACGGCGAGTACGCGCAGACGCTCGTCTCCCCCCGCTCGGCGCAGCAGTACGGGATCGCGACCAACGGCGCCACCGACTACGAGTACCCGGAGTCGGTCGCCATCGCTCCCGGCACCGTGGCCACGTCCACGGTCAACGAGGCGCTCGGGACCGGGCTCTTCGTCGGCAACCTCTGGTACACGAACTTCTCGGATCGGTCGGCCTGCCGGACCACCGGGATGACGCGGTTCGCCACCTTCTGGATGGACGACGGCGAGATCGTCGCGCCCGTGAACGTCATGCGGTTCGACGACACGGCGTTCCATCTGTTCGGCGACGGCCTGGAGGGGCTGACCGACGAAGCCGAGGTGCTGCTCGACGCGGCGACCTATGACGAACGGTCCACCGCGAGCGCGCGTCTTCCCGGCGCCGTGGTGTCCGCGATGCGCTTCGTTCTGTAACACGATGCGTTTGTCCAGGCAACACGTCTGGTTGTCCGATCGATGAGGGAGCGGTACGTTCGATGCGGTGAGCGGTTCGCCGCCACACCCATCCGCCCTCCACAGAGCAGGACCCCATCATGAAGAAGATTCTCTTTCTCCTCGCGATCATCGGTACCGCGGCCGCAGCCGCAGCAGCGTTCCGCCGTGACGACGTGAAGGCCGGTGCCCAGAAGGCATCCGACACCGTCGCCAAGACCGCTCAGCAGGCCAAGAGCAAGATCGGCTCCGCTGCCGACGCCACTGCCGACGCCGCAGACGACGCCGCAGATGCGGTCGCCGACGCCACGGACAAGGTCGCCGACGCCACCGCGGACGCCGCCAACTGACATTCGCAGCGCGACGGCGGTGTCCGACACCGCCGTCACGATGCGCCGTTCCCTGATCCGCCACACTGGTGCCATGGGAATCCAACTGATCGGTGCCGGTCTCGGGCGGACGGGCACGATGTCACTGAAGCTCGCGCTCGAGGAACTCCTGGGCGGCACCTGCCACCACATGGCCGAGGTCTTCGGCCACCAGGACGAGCTCCCGGCGTGGGAAGCCGCGATGCGCGGCGAGCCGGTCGACTGGCGCGACGTGTTGAGCGGCTACACCGCCATCGTCGACTACCCCGGTGCTGCCGTCTGGCGAGAACTCGCCGAGGCCTTTCCGGATGCTCCCGTCCTGCTGTCGACGAGGTCGTCGGCGCAGACCTGGTGGGAGAGCGCGAGCGCCACCATCTTGCAGTCCCACGAGTGGGAGCCACCCGACGAGGCCGGACGCGCCCAGCAGCGGATGATCGCCGCGATGTTCGCCCAGAACCTCGGTGACGACCTGAGCGACGCCGACGCCATGATGGCCTCCTACGAGCGGCACAATGCCGAGGTCCGTGCGACGGTCGCGCCGGAGCGTCTCTTCGAGTATCAGCCAGGCGACGGTTGGGCACCCCTGTGCACCGCTCTGGGGCTCGACGTTCCCGACACTCCGTTCCCACACACGAACACCCGCGACGAGTTCCTCGCGCGAACCAAGGATGCGGCCGACTGAGGCCCTGCGGATCTCCTCGGCCTGCCAACGGTACGGGCCGCCCGACACCATGAGCCGGTCGACTCACGACAGGATCGCTTCGTGAAGCTGCTGCTGCTTCATCCGCTCCCACTGGATGGATCGATCTTCTCCGACAGTCTGCGGTCTCTCGTCGACGACTGCGTGTCCCCGACGCTGTACGAGCACGGCGATGACCTCGTCGGTTGGGCGCGGGCAGCGCTCGACGCGGTCGGCGACGGTCCCGTCGTCGTGGTCGGGAACTCCGTCGGCGGGTCGTGCGCGGTCGAAGTCGCTCGGCTTGCACCCACGAAGGTCGAGGGGCTCGTGCTCTGCGGGACGAAAGCCGGACACCGCCCGGAACCCGACCTTCGGGACGAGGCGCTCGAAACACTGGGGCGTCAGGGCCTTCGTGTCGCGTGGGAGCGGTACTGGCGACCGCTCTTCGGCCCCGATGTCTCCGCTGACGCGGTCGAGCAGGGGTGGCGTTCGACGACGAGGGTCGGCGCGGAGTCCGTCGCGTCTGGTGTGCGCGCATTCCACGGCAGGGCCGACCGCGAGGGCGTTCTGGAAGCATGGACAGGACGGGTGGCGTTCGTCAACGGCGAGTACGACACCCATCCCGACCGCTACCGGCGCCTCGCTGACCGACTGCCACTCGGGTCGTTCCACCTCGTCGGCGGCGTCGGTCACTACGTGCCGCTCGAGGCGCCCGACGCGCTCACCGCAGTCACGGCCCACGTCCTGGCGGCGGTCAGCTGAACTCAGTGCACGCTCGATCAGATGCGCAGCTGAACTTCAGGACTGCCGCGCCGCGTCGATCGCGGCCATGAGCTCGTCGGGTTGATCGGTGCCGATCCAGAAGACCGCGGCGTTCTCACGGACCAACTCGACCGCGTTCCAGCCACTGGTGTTGAACATCCAGCCGCCGGCCACCTTTCGGATCCCCCATCCATGAAACCAGCGCACACGTTGTCGCCGAACGTCCACGATCTCGGCGAACGGGGTGCGCCGGCGAGGCCAGCCGAGCCCGAAGGTGGCGGTCACCGCGGCGTCGTCCACCGTCACGGTCAGCCGCGACGCGTCGAACAACACCAACGCGAGGAACCCGCAGACGAGGTACACCCACGGACCGCCGAGATCACCGGATCCCCCCGCCCAGATCGAGAGAGCGATCAGGATCGGAACGAGGACCGCAAGTGCGATACCCCAGATCGAATGTTGCGTGTGTCGGTAGCGCATCGTCGGCAACTGTGTCACAGCCCCTCGTCAGACTGTGGAACAGACAGAGCGGACACCACTCGAAACGCAGGAGAAGGGACATCACACATGCTGGTACTGGTGGCAACGAACGAGATGCAGGGAACGGTCACCGACGACTACACATTCACGGTCGAAGGCGAACTCGTCACCGCCGTGGTCGTCGAGTGCGCGTCGGGAGACGACTGCGGTTGTCGTCGCGGATTCCCCGGGCTGGCGAGTGGGTTCGCGACGACGACCGCGATGGTCGTCGATCGGCCGGGCGTCACCGAGTCCGACCTCCGCGACGCCGTGTTCGACTGGCTCGACCGCGGCGGATGGACCGACCTGGTCAGGGAGACCGGCATCGACGACGTCGACGAGATCATCGACGAGGTGATCGCCGAACACGTCGAGACGATCGCGGAGATCTGCTCGTCGTTTCCTCCCGGAACCATCATCGATCGCCACGGATCACTCGTCTCGGCCCGATCCCATCCCTTCGCCGCCTGACGGCATCCGAGCGCGTCAGCTCAGGGGAGCAGGCTGACCGGGTCACCCACCCGAGCGGTGCCCGGCTCGACGATCGTGGCGTAGACACCGAGGTTCTGGTCGAGGTCGCGGACGATGTGGCGCAGCACCGAGCGGTCAGCCGGGATGTCCGCACCGATCTCGCGCGTGACCATCACACATCGAGGGCAGAGCGCTCCGAACTCGACGGTGGCGGTGCCGATCGTCGCGCGACGACCCACCCACTCGAACTCGGCGTGTCCATCGGACTGGTCCCCGGTGTCGACGACGATCGATGGCCGGAACCGTCGGATGTCGACCGACGCATCGGGCAATGCCACGGCGAGCGCCGCCAGCGCCGACTCGGTCATCACCATCAACGGGAAGGCGTCGTAGTACGTGCCGGGGGGCGACTCGAACTCGGTGATCGAGGGCGGGAAGATCGACAGGTCGGGCAACGGCTCGACATCGTCCCGGCCGAAGATGCCGCGCAGTTCGGCGAGGATGTCGTCGGAGTCGGCGGCACCTCGCCGGAAGTGATCGAGGTCGTCGGCGGGCCGGAGTCGTTCGAGTCTCACCTGGTGGCCCAGCGCCGCGCTCACCCGTTGGTCCACGTCGGCGTCGGATGTCCGCACCGTGGACCCATCGGGAAGGTCGATCTCGACGTGTCCGTCGGCGATGTCACGAGCGGCGAACCGCATCAGCCCACCGATCTTCTTCGCTCCGCGGATGCCACCGCGTTCGAGGTCGCGCACCGCCCAGGTCCGGTCGTCGACGATGCCGAGCTCGTCGAACTCCACGCTGTCGACGGTGCCGCCGACCATCGACTTGACCGGGTAGCGCCAGAGCTGCGAGATCTGCATGAGCCGAACGGTACGCGATCGACGCGCCCCTCCCGACCACGCTGGTCAGCAGTCAGCAGTCAGCGGCCCTGGCGTCCGCCGACGGGAGACGCTTCGAGTGCTGCCGCCGAGCGGTGCACCGCCGCGCTCGCCGAGACCTCGAGCCATCGGACCGTGGAGCCGATGATGATCACGACTCGAGCGCCACTCCCGCGTCCTGGATCAGGCCGCGATTGACGGACGGAAAGTCCCCGCGGAAGTCGTCTCGGCTGTGACACCAGGCCAAGCCGGCCAGGCCGTGATAGGCAGCGTAGATCTGCATCAGTCGACGCAACGATGACGGTTCGGTCCACCCCGCTGTCGTCCCAGCATCCTCGCAATAGCCGAGCAGGATCTCAGCCAGACCCTCAGGAACGTGCGGGTCGACCTGCTGCCAGAGCTTGAAGAAGTCCATCGACGGATGCCCGCCGCGGCATGCCTCGAAGTCGATGATGCCGACGAGGTGACCGCCGCTCACCAGGACATTTCCGGGGCGCAAGTCGAAGTGCACGAGGCATGGCCTGTCGGATGTGGGGACGTCGACAAGGTGTCGGACGAGCATTGCTCGCGCTCGTTCGGCCAGTTCGCTGTCGGCGGTGCCGATCGACGCGACATACCGGTCGGCGTTGCCGGCCAGCAGTTCGTGCCAGCTCTGCACGCCGTCGAACGACTCGGCATGCGACCGATGCATCAGCGCCATGGCCCGCCCGAGTTGTCGCAGCAGTTCCCGAGGGGTGTCGGCAACGTTGGTCCATGGCATGGCGTCGAGCCCCTCGATCAGCAAGGTGATCGTGCCGTCGTGGTCGCTCGTCGCCAGCAGGTCGGGAACCCGAGGATGCGCAGCGAGGGAACGGAGCGCTGACGTCTCCCGCTCGGCCTTGTTGCGAGCCCAGTGCCGCTTGAGCCCGTAGTGCCGATCGTCGTCGGCAATGAACGACAGCACCGTCGAGCTGAAGGATTCCGAGATCGGCAGTCGAGCGACCACCTCGAGCCCGAAGTCGGAACGAGCAACGTTCTCCAACTCGTCCACGACGGGCACCGTACCGGGCGGCCGCGTGTCCGGATCGGGCACCCGGGCACCGGAGCACCACTCGAACATCAGGCGAGCGGCGAGTTGGCCTCTTCCGTTCGTGTTCCTGCCGGCCTCACAGGGCGAGGATGTCGGCGAACGCCCCATCGACGGCGTCACGGAAGTCCGACGGCGCGTCGATCGCGACCGGGTCGATGAACAGCCCGATGTCGAAGCTGTTCTCGTAGGACAGTGCGGTTGCGTTGCACGCGGTGCCCGCCACGGGACCCATCGTGACGATGCGCATGACCCGGGCGCCTGACACGTAGAGCGGAATGGGCGCACCCCTCAGGTTCGACGTCGCGAAATCGATCTTGCCCGCCGCGGACCGCGCAGCGGCGGTCACCACCGATGTCGGCAGCAGATTCGCGATCCCGGACAGCGCGCTCATGCTGTCTCCCGACATCGACGCACGACGCTCGGCCAGTCGGACGTGGATGTCGTCGATGCGATCCGCGAGCGGCATCTCCGTCCCGGGAACCTGCACGGGAACCGGCGTGAACGAGTTCCCTCCGATGGCGCTGTCATGGCGGGTACTGAGCACGAAGCTGGTGTTGAACGCCTCGACCTCGACCCCGCGTGCGGCGTGATACCGCACGGCGCCCTCGGTCATCCCAGCGAGGAACGTGTCGTTCACGGTCGCGCCGAGCCGCTTCGACGCGGCCTTCAACTCGTCGAGCGGCATCGTGACGTGTTCGAGGTGGCGATGCCGGGAGCGCTCCTTCCACAGCGGTGAACCGCCAGACACCTCGTTGCCCGACCCGGTGAGTGCGCCGGCGGCGGAACTGACCACACCGAGCGCGCTGTCCAGTGCTTCTCGCGCCCGCTGCGGATCAGCGGGCCAGATGGCGACCTCGCCGGCCACGCGCCGCGCCGCGCCGAGCTGTCGCCTGATGAGATGGCTCAGCGACTGACCCACCGCAGCGGGGAGCCCGTCGGTGAGGTCACCGCCGAGTTGTTTCGCGTGGTGGTCCTGAACGGCTTGGGCGACGATCGACTCGAGATCGACATCGTCGGGCATGCGAGCGTCGGGGTCGAGCTGCTGGTACATCTCTGCCATCCGCAGCTGGCCGATGCCATCGGACACCGCGTGGTGCACGATCGCCCAGATCGCCGTCCGCCCACCCGACAACCCCTCGATCACCGTGAAGCGCCACAGCGGCCGGGTCCGGTCGAGCGGTTCGAGATAGAGCTGCGCCGCGAGATCGAAGAGCTGCCGATCGTTGCCCGGCTTCGGGAGCCGCAGGCGACGGGTGTGGTAGTCGATGTCGAACTCGGGGTCGGGCACCCACGCCGGCGGAGCGAGACGCCCCAACGCCGGAACGACACGTTCGTGGAGCCGCGGCATCTTCGCGACGGCCTGGCGCATCGTGCGACGGAAGTGCTCGTGGTCGATCTTGCCCTTCAGGATCGTGAGCGAGGCGCCGCTGGGGTTCAGCCACGGGTCCTTCTCGATGTTCCACATGAGCGCCTCGTGGTCGGACATGCGGTCGCTGAACCGCATCTCGCGTTCTCGTCGTTCAGCCATGGGAATCCTCTTCGAGTCGTGTGACGGACACTGCGCCACGGGCGGCGTCATTCATGGTCACGTGTCCGATCCGGGGCGCCGAACAGCTTCGGCGTCTGGGTCTCCGTGATACCCGGGCGGGTAGGTGAGCGCCAACTCCTCGGCGGTGGGCTCGCGCCGGACACGCGCTTCGTCGGGCAGCTGGGCGCTGATCGCCTTCATGATCCGCTTCGTGTCGGTGTCGGGCTTGCCGTGGGTCAACGAGACCGGGGGGCCGACGCTCGCGGTGACGGTCGGACGCTCCGACATCGACATGCGCGGCAGCCGGGCACTGCGCGGCCACACCTTCTCGGTCCCCCACAGCCCGATCGGAATGACGGGGGCTCCCGTGGCGGCGGCGATGCGAGCTGCTCCCCACCGTCCCTTCAGAACCGGGTCGAAGAACGCGGGCCCTCGCGGAATGGTGCCCTCCGGGGCGATCATCAACAGCTCGCCTGCCTCGACCGCGGCGATCGCCGCGTCGAGGGGTTCGTCCGATCCCGTGCCGCGGTCCACGCGGATGCCACCGGACGCTCGCAGGATGCGACCGATCACCGGCACGTCGAAGACTTCCTTCTTGCCGAGTCCCCTGACGTTTCGGCCGGCCTTCGCGATGACGAGCGACATGACCATCGGGTCGAAGTACGACCGGTGGTTGAACACCAGGATCGCCGGACCCGTCGTCGGAATGTTCTCGATGCCGTCGAACTCGATTCGGGCGTTCGGCGTCATGATCTCCTGGCGAACGAACGGGCGGGTCCACTCCTGGATCTCACGCCCCAGGATCTTGGCGACCCCCTCGGACCGGTCGAAGTGCGTGACCGGCCAACCTCGAATCGCGGCCGTCACACGCAACTGCAGATCGGGGTTCACCGCGACCGGATGCCCAACGCTGGCGAGCAGCGGAGCGTCGAAGTAGCTGTCGCTGTAGGCCCAGCTGCGTGACAGATCAGCGCCGTTCCTGCGGGCCCAGATCGCGACGGCATCAGCCTTCGATCGGCCCCAGACGAAGCCGCCCTGCATCTTGCCGGTGAACTGCTCGCCGTCGGGCCCGCTGATTCGCTCCCACTCGGTCGCGACGCACGCATCGAATCCGAGCCGATCAGCGAACGGCTCGACGAACGACATGGGCGACGTGGTGGCCATCACGAGGCGCCGGCCCGCCGCACGATGCGTGGCGATCGCCTTCACCGCACCGGGGAGCAGCAGCGTCTCCAGTTCGACGGCCGCCGCGCGCATCGCTGCGTCGACAGCCTCGACATTCCACCCGTTGGAGGCCCGACTCGACAGTCGCGCGGGCTGCATCATCAGCCATGACTCGCCGAACTGTTCGTAGTACCTCGTGAACACGTCGACCAGCGGGATGTCGTGCGCGCCACCGAACCCTGCTTCGGCGAGGTGCGTCCGGAAAACGGTGGCGGACGAGGACGTGATCAAGGTGCGGTCGAGGTCGAACACGGCGATCTCTGCTCCGGACATGCGCGCAGCCTACGCGACCCGACCGTGGCCCGGATCAGGGGGCGCCGAGCGGTAGCTTCGAGACCGTGAAGTCGACCGCCGCAGCGTTGCTCCTGACGGTCGCGGCCGTGCTCGGCGCCTGCAGCAGTTCCGGCGACGACGAAGGAACGACATCCACCTCCGGCAGCGTCGAGTCGAGCCCATCGGGCACGGATCCAGCGGACGTTCTCCGGGTCACCGGCGTGGTCCAGGCACCGCTGGACGGCCCACCGCTCGATCAGCTCGATCCGGACGCGATCGTGACGATCACCCTCGAGGACATCTCACTCGCCGACGTGGAGTCGACGATCATCTCGACCCAGCGCACCGAGATCGCCGACAGCGGGTTCCCGGTCGAATTCAGCTTGCCCTACGACATCGACGACATCGGTGACGCCAACACCTACCGGGTCGCAGCTCGTGTCAATGCCCACGGCGATCTCGTGATGATCACGGACACCGTCGTGCCCGTGATCACGCAGGGCGCGCCGACTTCGGGCGTCGACGTTCCCCTGGTCTCGATCGCCACGAACTGATCAGACGCGGGACCGACGCTCGCGAGGGGCGGGGTCATCCCACCACACGATCGAGCAGCGATGCGATGCGCGGCGTCCGTTGACGACGCTCCTCCCGGGCGTCGACCCACCCGGCCAGTCGGCGCGCACCGTCGATCGCCGCCCACCGCAACGGTTCGGGTTCCCACCGGCGAGACCGGTGCCCGACCCATGGCAGTGTGACGACGTCGGAGTCGACACCGAGGATCAGGTCGGCGAGGGTTCGACCGGCCAGGTTCGCCGCCGCGACCCCTTCGCCCACGTAGCCGCCGGCCCACGCACGTCCACTCGAGCGGTCGAACCCGACCGAGGGCTGCCAGTCACGGGGCACGCCGAGGACGCCTCCCCACCGATGCGTGATCTCGACGTCGCGCAGGGCCGGGAGCATGTCGGTCAGCGTGGTGGCGATGCGCGCGTGCACCGCGGCAGAGTGCTCCGTCGCCGAATCGATGCCCGATCCGTATCGGTACGGTGCGCCGCGCCCACCGAAGGCGATGCGACCGTCGGTTGTCCGCTGTCCGTAGACGACCATCCGCCGATCGTCAGCGAAGGTCTCCATGCCGCGCAGCCCGATCTCCGCCCACACGTCGTCGGCCAACGGTTCGGTGGCGATCATCAGCGAGTAGAGCGGAACCAGACTGCGTCGTTGTCCGGGCAGGTGGCGCGTGTACGCCTCGGTCGCCCGCACGACGACATCGGCGCGAACAGTGCCGCATTCGGTGATGACCGACGCCCTCCGTCGGCCCGGACTCGGCACGAGGTCGAGCGCGGCGGTCCCCTCGACGATCCGGCCACCCAGACGCTCGACTGCAGCGGCGAGGCCGTGAACCAGGCGCGCCGGTTGCACCCGCGCGCACGGCGCGTAGTGCAACCCACCGAGCACCGCCGTCGCGGCGAGTCGATCGGTGGCCTCGTCGGCGTCGAGCGGTCGCAGCACGTCGTCCCCGAAACCGTGGTGGCGGTACTCCTCGATCTCTTCGCGCTGCCGGCGCAGCTGCGGCTCGTTGCGCGCCAGCCGGATCACACCGCCCTTGACGAACCCGCACTCGATGCCCTCCACGGCCAGCGCCTCGCCGACCTGATCGACGGTGTCCATGATCGCTCGGGTCATGGCGATTCCGGCGAGGCGGCCGCCGAGCCCGACGGCACCCGCCAGGCCTCCTGCGAGCTCCCCGACACACCATCCACCGTTGCGCCCCGAAGCGCCGAACCCGACCGACTCGCGCTCGATGACCAGCACCCGCATCGACGGGTCGGCTCGGAGCAGCTGTCGTGCCGTCCACAATCCGGTGTAGCCGGCGCCGACGATCGCCACATCGACATCGGTGTCGCCATCGAGCACCGGTCGGCGGGTCGGCTCCGGTGAGATCTGGTCGTTCCACAACGACCGGCCGACCGCAGGCGCAACGTCCACCTGGCGATCGTACCGAGCACTACATTGCCGCCATGCGAGTTCTCGTCGTCGGTGCAGGTGGGGTCGGTTCGGCATTCGTGGCGATCGCTTCGACACGCGCAGCGTTCACCCACATCACGGTTGCCGACATCGACGATGCGAAGGCCCAAGCGGCCGTCGACACCGCGTCGGACAACACCGACGGCACCCGGATCGTGGCGGCGCACATCGATGCGTCGTCCGACGAGTCCGTCGCGGCGTTGGCCCGATCGATGCAGGCCGATGTCGTCCTCAACGCGTGCGACCCGCGGTTCAACCCGCCGATCTTCCACGGTGCGTTCGCCGCCGGCTGCAACTACGTCGACATGGCGATGAACCTCTCGGTGCCACATCCCGACAAGCCGTACGAACGAACCGGCATTCGTCTCGGCGACGGCCAGTTCGCCGAGTCACCGACCTGGAAGGCACGCGGTCTGATGGCCCTGGTCGGGATGGGCGTCGAACCCGGCTTCTCCGACGTCGCCGCCCGATATGCCGCCGACGAGCTGTTCAGCGAGATCCACGAGATCGGTGTCCGAGACGGCGCCGACCTGGTCGTCGACGGATACGACTTCGCCCCCACCTTCTCGATCTGGACCACGATCGAGGAGTGCCTCAACCCACCCGTCATCTACGAGCGCGAACGCGGTTGGTTCACGACGGAGCCGTTCAGCGAACCCGAGACGTTCACGTTTCCCGACGGCATCGGCGCGCTGCAGTGCGTCAATGTCGAACACGAGGAGGTGATCCTCATGCCGCGCTGGATCGACGTCGATCGGGTGACGTTCAAGTACGGCCTCGGCGACGAGTTCATCGACGTGCTGAAGACACTGCACAAGCTCGACCTCGATTCGACGACCGCCGTCGAGGTCAAGGGCGTGAAGGTGTCACCGCGCGACGTGGTGGCGGCATCGCTCCCCGACCCCGCCACGTTGGGCAACGTCATGACCGGCCGCACGTGCGCCGGAACCTGGGTGACCGGCCTCGGCAAGGATGGCCAACCCCGCGAGGTGTACGTGTACCACGTGGTCGACAACGCCTGGTCGATGCGCGAGTTCGGGCATCAGGCCGTCGTCTGGCAGACCGCCGTCATGCCCGCGGTCGCCATCGAGTTGATGGCCACCGGCGTCTGGAGCAAGTCCGGCGTCGTCGGTCCGGAGGCGCTCCCGGCGCAACCCTTCCTCGACTTGCTCGATCAGTTCGGCAGCGAGTGGGAATGGGCCGAGTACCAGGACCGCAAACCCGTCGCCGACGGCGCGACCTGACTCCAGGACCTGAGATCAGGCGCTGAGATCAGGCGCTGGGATCGAC
This sequence comes from Ilumatobacteraceae bacterium, assembly GCA_049593815.1. GTDB lineage: Bacteria > Actinomycetota > Acidimicrobiia > Acidimicrobiales > Ilumatobacteraceae > Sva-07. Next base: position 20,626 of record JBAWHL010000393.1, read on the forward strand.
CACCCAGCGCCCACGGACCTGGCCGTCGAGAATGCTCGGGCCCCGGTCGAGGAGCTCGCTCATCGGCACCACCTCGGTCATCGAGTCGAGCAACGCAGCGGGAAGGTCGCCGGCGAGCCGGCGCCACGCCACGTTGCGGATCGACGTCGGGGTCATCACCGATTCGACGCCCTGGAGACGCACATTGCGCAGGATGAACGGCATCACGGTGGTCGGCAGGTCGACGCCGCCGGCGAGCCCGCAGGCCGCGACCGTCGAGCCGTACTTCATCTGTGCCAGGAGCTTGGCGAGCATCGACGACCCCACGGTGTCGACCGCAGCCGCCCAGGTCTCTGACTCGAGCGGACGGGCCGGTTCCGACATCTCCGCACGCGTGAGGAACGCCGTCGCGCCGAGGCCGGCCAGGTACTCCTGTGTCTCGGGACGTCCCGTCACCGCGGTCACGTCGTAGCCGAGTCCACCGAGCAACGAGACCGCCATCGAACCGACACCGCCGGCAGCACCCGTCACGAGCACCGGTCCGTCTGCTGGCACGACACCCGCGTCTTCGATCGCCATCACACACAGCATCGCGGTCAGACCGGCAGTTCCGATCGCCATCGCGTTCAACGCGGACATGCCGTCGGGGCGCTTGACGAGCCACTCCGACCGCAGACGTTGACGCTGCGTGTATCCGCCCCAGTAGCGCTCGCCGACCGCGAATCCCGTGGAGATCACGGCGTCGCCCACGGCGAAGTCGGGCGAGTCGCTCGCGACCACGGTGCCGGTGACGTCGATGCCCGGAACCATCGGGTACTCGCGAACGATCCGTCCCTTGCCGGACAGCGCCATGCCGTCTTTGTAGTTGAGCGAGGAGTAGTCGACGGCGACGGTCACGTCGTTGTCGGGGAGGTCGGCGTCGGAGAGCTGCTCCAACGCGCCGACGGGCCCGTCGTCGGTCTCGCGCAGGACGAGTGCGGTGAAGGTGTCGCTCGTGTCGCTCATGGGGTGCATCGTGCCAGATGGCTCTCTCGCTGCCGACATCACGTGGCAGGCTGCGGTGATGCCGATCGCCGCACCCGACAACGTCCGCGACGCGGTCCCACCCATCGTCGATGCCGCATGGCTGCGGGCCCACGAGACCGCGGTGCTCTGTGATGTGCGATCGACGATGACCAGCTCGACGCCCGACGACGACTTCGCGGCCGCGCACCTCCCCGGTGCCGTGCTCGTGTTGCTGGACGATGTCCTCGCTGGGCCGCCGGCCGGGGTCGAGGGCCGGCACCCGCTGCCTCACCCCGACGCGTTCGCAGCATCGATGGGTGCACTCGGGATCGGCCACGACGACCTGGTGGTCGCCTACGACGATCGCGGCGGGGCCTTCGCGTCTCGACTCGTGTGGATGCTGCGCATCATCGGCCAACGCGCCGCGTTGTTGGACGGCGGCCTGCGGGCATGGGACGGCCCGACGGCGACGGGGCCCGCCGAGCGGGCAACGGTGCAGCGTCCGCCAACTCCCTGGCCCGCTGGTTCGGTCGCGGACGCCGACGAGGTCGTGGCGCACGTCGAGCACGGTGGCGTGGTCGTCGACAGCCGTGACGCAGCTCGCTACGCCGGAGAGACCGAGCCCATCGACGCGGTGGCCGGCCACGTGCCAGGCGCCGTCAACGTGCCGTTTCCGTTGAACCTCGACGCGGGCGGCTCCTTCCACTCACCGGAGGAGCTGGCCGGACGATTCCGGGCCGATGGGGTCGATGGCGAGGCGATCGTCTACTGCGGTTCGGGCGTCACCGCGTGCCACAACGCACTCGCGATCGAGCGCGCCGGGTTCGGGCTGCCTCGGGTGTACGTCGGCTCGTGGTCGGGCTGGTCGAGCGACACCGACCGGCCGGTTGCCACAGGGCCCGAATGAGCAGACATCCGTGAGCGGCACCGAGCTCGCGATCATCCTGGCCGCCGTCGTCATCGGAGCGACCGCCAAGGCCGTCACCGGAATGGGCCTGCCGTTGATCGCCATTCCGATCGCCTCGTTGTTCGTGGACGTCAACGATGCCGTGGTCATCATCGCCTTCCCGAACGTGCTCGCCAACGCCGTCCTCGCCGGCCGCGAGCGGCACAGCTACCCCGAGACGCGAGACCTGCCGAAACTCGCGACGGCCGGCATCGTCGGCGCCATCGCAGGCACGCTGCTGTTGGTGAACATTCCGCAGACCCCGCTCATCATCGCGGTCATCGTCTCCATCGTCGGCTACGTCGTGCTGTTCTTCGCGCACCCCGATCTGCGCACGACACCGGAACGTTCGAGACGCTTGGCTCCTGCCGTGGGCGCCGTTGCGGGCACCTTCCAGGGGGCCGTGGGGATCTCCGGGCCGATCGTCGGATCGTGGATCCACAGCTACCGGCTCCCGCGCGGCGCGCACATCCTCTCGGTGACCTCCTTGTTCTTCATCACCGGCTTCACCCAACTCGTGGTGCTGATCAGCACCGGCGAACTCTCCGGCCGAGTCACCGCAACCCTGCTCGCGTGCATCCCCGTGCTGGCATCGATCCCCGTCGGCACCCGACTGCGTGCGTCGGTGTCGGGCCGCGGCTTCGATCTCGCGATCATCGGCATGCTGTGTGTGTCCGCGCTCGCGTTGACGCTGCAGACCGTCTTCTGAGGTCAGCCAGCGGTCGACTCGCGAGCGAGGCGAACGACCTCGTCCTCGGGGAAGGCACCCAACCAGCCGGCGATCGGACTTCCGTCCGCCGCGAGCAGGAGCGCCGTGGGCTGTGCGGTGACTCCGAGTTCGATCCATGACTGGAACGACTCGTCCCACAGCATCGTGAACGTCGTGCCGCGCTCGGCGACGAACTCACGGGCCTCGCCGAGCGAGTCCTGAGTTCCCAGACCGACCACTTCCAGATCGGCTTCGTGATCTCGAGCGAACTGCTCGACTCCAGGCGCTTCGGCCCGGCAGACGGGTCAATGCGGTGCCCACATCCACAACAGCACCGGCGTCTCCGACGGAGCGACGTTGCGGAGGTTCACCTTGTTGCCGAGCGTCACGTCGTCGACGACCACGTCGGGCAGGATGTTGACGTCCGTGTCGGAGCGCTCGAGCACCTCGATCGCGTCGGGTGGAGGGGGCAGTGTCGTGCCAGCGGGTTCACCGGACGAGTCACCGCCGCCACAGGCGGCGAGCAGGAGGGCACCGCTGGCCACCACCGGCACCCATCGGCGTCGGGCAGCAAGCTGTCGGCGCATCCCGGGAGTGTACCGAGGGGTGGCCGGCTGGTGGCTTCAGCCAGGTGGGTCGACGGCAGGCTCGGTCGGTGATGATTCCGCCGACACACCGAGTGCTGATTCGAGCGCCGCGAGCCGCGCCTCCAGATCGGCCACACGCTGCGCCAATGTCGGGTCGTCGCCCGGTGCTGGCCCGGGATCAAACGCATCGGCCCCGACGAGCGCCGACACATCGGGCACATCGGACGCATCGTCACCCAGCAGGTGTGCCCACCGGTCCTGGCTCTGGCCCGACGCCCGCCCGAGGTTCACGACGAACGGGTCGGCGCCGTCGGCGAGCTGCGCCAACACGGCCTCGATGTCATCGGTGGATTCGAACCCCGTTCCGAAGGAGGTCGGATATCGCTCGGTGCGTGTCTTCAGCTCGCCTGCGGACTGCGGACCCCGCAGCATCATCACGGCGAGCAGCGCCAGCTGGTCATGGTCGAGTCCGAGCGCGTCATCGAGGATGTGTCGATGCTTGTCGGTGCGTCCGCTGCTGTTCATCCGCGCGAGACCCTTCTGACGCACGAGCAACATCGTGTCCACGACGGTGCGCTCGCTGTAGGCGGTCACCGGTTCTCGGTTCGACTTCTGGTTGCACGCCCCGACGAGCGCGTTCGTCGAGAGCGGGTACTGATCAGGCGTCGTGGCCTGCTTCTCGATCAGACAGCCGAGCACCCGGAGTTCTTCGGCGGTGAGCTCCATCGCGTCACCGTAACGTCGCGACGGCGCGCTGCTACGATGGCCATCACACATACGGGGAGCTCGCGGATCGGCGGGCTGAGAGGGTGACTCGCCGTCATCGACCCGCGAACCTGATCCGGGTAATGCCGGCGGAGGAACCACCGTGAACCAACACATCGTCATCATCACCGGCGCAGCACCGTTGCCGTCGCACGTGATCGAGCACGTCCCGCCTGATGCGGTGCTGCTGGCCGTCGACGGCGGCCTCGACCACGCACTGGCTGCCGGCCTGGCCCCGACGCACCTGATCGGCGACCTCGACTCGGTCAGCGAGGCAGGTCTCGCCTGGGCGGCCCGGAACGCCGACATCAGCCGCCACCCCGCCGACAAGGACCAGACCGACACCGAACTCGCCCTCGCGCTGGCGGCATCGTTCGATCCGGAGCGCATCACGTTGATCGGCGGCGGCGATCGCCTCGATCACACGATCGCCGGCATCGGCTCGCTCGGCGCGCTGGTGCTGACCAGCGTGCCGACCCTCGACGGGTGGTGGGGTGGTCAGCATCTTCGCGTCGTGCACGGTCCCGGGTCCGCAGACCTGCACCTCGTGCCGGGCTCGACGCTCTCGCTCCTCGCCGTCCATGGCGGGTGCCAGAACGTCAACCTCCACGGCGCCCGATGGGAACTCGAGCACTTCGACCTCGACCCGCTCGTGGGCGTCGGCGTCAGCAACGAGGTTCCCGACGATCCGAGTGGCACGGCCGATGTGACGGTCGCCGTCTCGAGTGGCGTCCTCACCATCTTCGACGTCCCCGCCGACACGACCACGACGGAGCCACAGTGATGAGCGAACGCACCGACCTCCGAGGCGCTCGCTCATCGCACCGCCGATTCCGCGTCGCCGCAGTCGTCGGCGCGCTGGCGTTGATCGTGGCCGCGTGTGGCAGCGACACGCCCGACACGACCTCGACGGCAACCACCGATGTCACCCCGTCGGCCGAGTCGATCACGCTGGTCACCTACGACTCGTTCCCCGAGAGCGACACCAGCCTCAACGACGCGCTCGGTGCGTTCACCGCCGACACCGGGATCGACGTCGAGATCCTCGTGGCCGGCGACACGGGCACGATGCTCGCCAAGGCCGCCCTGACCGCCGGCAATCCCG
>JBAWHL010000394.1:0-12653 GCA_049593815.1 Ilumatobacteraceae bacterium
GCCTGATCGGGTGGGACAACGCCACCAAGTGGATGCCGTACAACGCCGCCATCAACGCGGCGGCCGACAGCTCGGGTGATTTCTCGTCCGACGTCCTCGGTCGCCCGATGGGCCTCGTGTACTTCGCGGCGGTGTCGGCAGCGCTCGTGGTGATCGGCACGGTGCTCGACCAGCGGCGTGATGCCTGACGCGTGACCCGGCGTCCGGGCCGGTCAGCGTGACCGGAGTTCGAGCCGGTCGCGCTGCACGATGCGGTAGTTGCGATCGTGCTGCTCGAGCCAGCCGAGCCGGATGAAGCTGGCGATCGCCTTGTTGACGCGCTCGCGAGATGCGCCGACCATGCCGGCCAACTCCTCCTGGGTGACGGGCAGCGTGAACTCGTCGGTGCCGTCGGCCAGTTCGAGCAGCCGCTTGGCGGTGCGCCCCGTCACATCGAGAAAGACCGAGTCGGCGAGGGCCTCGTCGGTGACGCGGATGCGCTGCGCCAGGAGCCGGGTCACATTCCACAGCAGCTTCGGGTTCTCCTCGAACATCGTCAGGACCTGGCTGTACGGAATCGCCAGCACCGACGTCGGTTCGAGCGCCCGTGCCATCGCCGACCGGGGCCCCTCGTCGAGCATGCCCATCTCGCCGAACAGGTCGCCGTCTTCCATCAGGGCCACGACGCTCTCGCGTCGGTCGATCGGATTGGCGAGCGCGATCGCCAGACGGCCGTGCAGCACCAGGTAGAGCGATTCCGGAGGGTCGCCCTCGTTGAACAGCACGTCGCCGCGAATCAGGTGAAGTTCTTGTCCGGCTGCGGCCACCGCGCTCAGCGCATCGGGGGCGGCATCCGCGAAGAAGTCGGTGCGGGCGAGGATCTCTTCGTGAGCCATGACATCGGTCACGGTACTACCCTGCGGCGATGTGCCCGCGGCTGAGCAGATCTGGACCATCGTGGTCGGCGGTGGCAGCGGTCGCCGTTTCGGCGCGGCCAAGCAATTCGAGCTCCTCGGCGACCGCCGGGTGATCGATCGTTCACGCGATGTCGCCGCAACCGCGTCGCATGGTGTGGTCGTCGTGATGTCGGCCGATGCCGCCGAACGCGAAGGGGCCGTCGCCGGCGGTGCCACCCGCAGCGATTCGGTGCGCGCCGGACTCGCCGCCGTTCCCGACACGGCCACGATCGTCTGCGTGCACGACGCCGCCCGGCCACTCGCCACCCGGGCCCTGTACGAGCGTGTGATCGGCGCAGTCGTCGATGGTGCGGCTGCGGCGATCCCGGGCATCCCTGTCACCGACACCGTCAAAGTGGTCGCCGACGGGGTGGTCACCTCCACACCCGACCGCGAGTCGCTGGTCGCTGTCCAGACCCCACAGGCGTTTCGCGCCGACATCTTGCGTGCCGCCCACGCCGACGGCGGCGGTTCGACCGACGATGCTGCGTTGGTGGAAGCAATCGGCCACCCGGTCGTCGTCGTCGACGGTGAGGTCACGAACCGCAAGATCACCCATCTCGACGATCTCGACTGGGCGCGTGCGCAGGTGGCGAACACGGCCGAGTCGCCCGCGGTGGACGACCGATGACGGCGCCGATTCCGGACTTCCGTGTCGGTCAGGGCTTCGACGTCCACCGCTTCAGCGACGATCCGGCGCGACCGATGGTGCTGGGCGGGTGCCACTTCGACGGCGTCCGCGGGCTCGAAGGCCACAGCGACGCCGACGCGGTCGCGCACGCGTGTGCCGACGCGCTGCTCGGCGCGGCGGGTCTCGGCGACATCGGCATGCACTTTCCCGACACCGACGCACGATGGTCGGGTGCCGACTCGATGACGTTGCTGCGTCACGTGGTGGAGATGCTCGCCGACGACGGATGGCGGGTCTCGAACATCGACTGCGCCGTGGTGTGCGAGGAGCCGAAGCTCGCTCCCCGGCGTGACGAGATGCAGGCCAACCTCACCGCTGCGGTGCTCGCACCCGTCTCGGTCAAGGGCAATCGAGCGGAGCGGCTCGGGTCGATCGGTCGGGGCGAAGGAGTCGTCTGCTTCGCGACCGCACTCATCCATCGGATCGGAGAGGCGTCATGAGTCAACGTTCGTCGTCGGGCAAGGGCAAGCCCCCGCCGCGCAGTCGGGGCAGCAAGCCGCCGTCGAGCCGCAGCGGTGGCAAGCCGCCGTCCAGCCGGAGCGGCGGCAAACCCCCATCGAGCCGCAGCGGTGGCAAGGCAACGCGCGGTTCGTCGCGTGGGCCGCAGCGGGGCGGGCCGCGTCAGGGAGCACCCGGTGGCACCACCGGAGCCAAGGGGCTGGGCGGTCGTCAGGTCGAAGGTCGCCAGGCAGTGCGCGAGATGCTGATGGCGCAGCGCCGCAAGGTGCACGAGATCTGGATCAGCGCGGAGCTCGAGGGCGACGACGGTGTCGCCGACATCGTCGAGATCGCCGCGTCGCAACGAGTCCCGCTGGTCCACGTCGCCCGCTCCCGACTCGAACGCGAGGCCCGAAGCGAAGCACCGCAGGGGGTGCTTGCTCACGCGGCAGAGATCCCTGAAGCCGACCTCGGCGACCTGCTCGCTGGTCGGGATGCCTCGGGCCGTCGCGTGCCGTTCCTCGTCGCGGTGGACGGCGTCACCGACCCCGGCAACCTCGGCGCCATCATCCGCAGCTGCGACGGCGCAGGCGTCAGCGGTCTCCTGCTGCCACGCCATCGGGCGGTCCATGTCACGCCGACCGTCGCCAAGGCCGCCGTCGGAGCGGTGGAGTACCTCCCGATCGCGTTGGTCCCCGGGCTCCCCGGCACGTTGAAGCAGCTCAAGGAGCACGGGATCTGGATCGTCGGTCTCGACGACGGCGCGGACCGCGGGTTGTACGAGATGGGCTCGCTGGCGACCGAACCGATCTGCATCGTGCTCGGTGCCGAGGGAGCCGGCCTGTCACGGCTCGTGCGGGACCGCTGCGATTCGATCGTGAGCATCCCCATGGCGGGAGCGATCAGCTCCCTCAACGTCTCCGCCGCCGCTGCAATCACGCTGTACGAAGTCTCAAGGTTGCGTCAGGATGTGCCGTAGGTACACGTGATGGATGCGTTCAGTGCCGAGCAGAGGGTGACGGCGCTCGCTGACACAGCGCCCGGGCTCGGCCGTCGCAGCTTGCTCGTCGGTGCTGCCGGAGCCGCCGGTGGTGTCGCCGCAGCGGCGTTGTTCCCGACGCCTGCTCGGGCTGTCGCCGGAGCCGTCGAACCGGGTGCCAGCTACTTCGTTCCGACCGAACCCATTCGGTTGTGCGACACGCGCAATGCACAGGTCGGGATCGGGTTCCGGCGGATCAATTCGGTGACCGTCCGTCTGCATGTCGGCGGCAACAGTGTCGTACCAGCCAACGCGGTCGCGGTCGCGCTCACCGTGACCGGGGTCAACCTGAACAACGGCGGCAACTGGTTGAGCGCATATCCGTCGGATCGGGCATGGCCAGGCACCGCGAGTTCGAACAGCGAGACGTTCGATCAGCGCATCGCGAACCTCGTCACGGTCAAGCTCGGACGTGGTGCCAGTGGTGTCAACGGCGCGCTCGACCTTCGAAGCATGGCGCCGTCCCACGTGGTGGTCGATCTCGCCGGATACTACGTCCCGACGGCGACGACGGTCACGTCCGGCCGATTCGAACCCAAGGATCCGGTCCGGCTGCTGGACACGCGCACGACCGGCAAGCTCCGAGCCGGCGGGATCACCACGGTGCGGTTGAACGGCCACGTCCCCAACGATGCGATTGCGGCGGTCGTGAACATCACGGCGGTCGAGACGGGAAACGGTGGCTACGTGACCGCGTACCCGCGTGGTGCCAAGCGCCCGCTTGCATCCAGCCTCAACTACGGACGCGGCGAGAACCGAGGTGCCGCCGCGATGGTGAAGCTCGCGACCGTGAGCGGGGTTCAGGGATTCGATTTGTACACGCTGTCGTCAGCGCATGTGGTCGTCGACCTGATGGGATACATGACTGGCCCGGGCGGCAACCCATCCGCCGAGGGGCTGTTCGTCCCCATCGATCCGCAGCGTTTGCTCGACACCCGCTCGACGCGTCGCCGGATCTGGCCCGGTGGAACCGTCACGTTCGGTCTGCCCGCAGCGATTCGGCCACGGGCCAAGGCGGTTGCGATGAACTTGGCGGTCGCCGCGACCATCAACGCCGGGTACTTCACCGCGTCGGCGGCCCAGACGCCTCGCAAGTTCGTGTCGTCGCTCAATGCCATCCGCGCCGGCCAGACCGTGGCCAACCACGCGTTCAGCAGGGTGTCGACTGCGGGCGTCTCGTGCTTCACGCAGGGCGGCGCTCACATCATCGGTGACGTCACCGGGTGGTACACCGGCACACCGGCACGGACCACGACGGCGCCGCCGTTCAACCCGCCCCCACCGGGTGGTCCGATCCCGTGGATCGTGAGCATTCCGCGACTCGGGCTCACGAAGTGGGTCTTCGACGGAGATGCCAACCGCACAGTCGACGCCGGCCACGTCTGGCACTGGACCGGCACGGGTCTCGTCGGCGAAGGCGCCGACATCTCGTTGTTCGGGCATCGCACCGAACACGGCGGGCCGCTCCGGTATCAACACGCATTGCGAGCCGGTGACCTGTTGTACATCAACACTTCCGATGCTCGGCGCTACACCTATCGGTTCGCCCGGACCGAGTTCCTCGGCAGCAGCTGGCCGGCGAGCATTCTGACGGTCACGCGCCGCGTCCCGGGTGAGACCGTGTCGTTGATTTCCTGCTCCAAGTCGAATTGGCAGCCGACCGACACGCGCTACCGCCTGATCACGACGTTCACCCTGGTCGGCTGGGACGACCTCGGCTGATCTGACCCGCCGATTCGTGTGCGCGGACGTATCGGTCCGCGCTGGGTCGTGGAACGCACGGGGGCGACTCCAGCGCTTGGACGATAATCTGGCCGACCGCGCCGGGTTAGCTCAGTTGGTAGAGCACTTGATTTGTAATCATGAGGTGGCGAGTTCGATCCTCGCACCCGGCTCCACGACCGTGTCTTCGTTCGGGCGATCTCATCGCTGTGACACACTTGCCGCATGGGGAAGGGCCGGTTTCGGAGGGACCTGATCGACGACGGCCCACGTCCCGACCGTCGCCCGCTCCGGGGGTCCGAATGAGTGGCTCCCAACCGCTGCCGACCGGCGTCGTCACGTTCCTGCTGACCGACATCGAAGGTTCGACCAAGGCGTGGCAGGCCAGGCCGGGTCAGATGACGGCGTTGGTGTCGCGGCACTACGAGATCCTCGAGTCGGGCGTGCGGGCCCGCGGTGGCGTCCACCCGCAGGAGCAGGGTGAAGGTGACAGCGTGGTCGCCGTGTTCGTCGATCCCGTCGCGGCCGTGACCGCGGCGATCGAGACGCAACTCGCGCTTCGTGCCGAACTGTCCGACCTGCCCGTCCGCATGGCGTTGCACACCGGCGAGGCCATGTTGCGCAACGAGGACAACTACGTCGGTCTCACCATCATCCGGTGTGCGCGCATCAGGTCATGCGGGTACGGCGGACAGATCCTGCTCTCCGACGAGACGGCCCGCCACGTCGATGGCGACCTGCCCGGCGGATGCCGCGTCGTCGATCTCGGGTTGTACGGCCTCCGCGGCCTCGAGGGTCGCGACCGGATCTGGCAGCTCGCACACCCCGATCTCCCCGCGGACTTCCCACGGCTCAAGGCGGGAACGTCTGCCGCGGGCAACCTTCCCCAGCCGCTCACCACGTTCGTCGGACGAGATGCGGAACTCGATGCCCTCGGCGAAGCGTTGCGCACCAACCGGCTGATCACGCTGACCGGTGACGCTGGCATCGGCAAGTCGCGGGTGGCCAACGCCGCCGCAGATGCCGCGGCGAACGCGATGCCCGGTGGCGTCTGGTGGGTGTCGATCGCCGATGCCGGTGAGGACGACCGGCTCGCCGTCAGCGCCTCGATCATGCGGGCATGCTCGCTGGCTCGAGCCGGGGACGATCCCCTCGACACGATCGTCGACCACTTCCGGTCGGTGGCCGCAGCACTCCTGGTCGTCGACGGCATCGAAACTGCTCCCGAGTCCGCGGCGCTGGTCATCGGACGCCTGTTGGAACACTGTCCGGACCTTCGGGTGATCGCCACCGGCCGCGACCCGCTCCACCTCGCCGGGGAGTCCATCCGGGATCTCGGACCGCTCGGACTGCCCCCGATGCTCGGCGGCGCGAACGACGCCGACACACCGACGAGCGCTGCCGCCCTCGACCGATTCGACGCGACGCGACTGTTCGTCGAGCGGGCGGCGGCGGCATCGAGTCTCGACGTGGCCGACGCCGACGTCGCCCACATCGTCCACATCTGCAGTGAGTTGCACGGTGTCCCGCTCGCGATCGAACTCGCGGCGGCTCACACCCGCATGACGCCGATCGCCGAGCTGGCATCGAGCCTCGTCGAGCTGGACATCGTTGGCCCGGACGCTTCGGCCCGGTCGGGTGCGCTCGCGTCGTCGATCGCCTGGACCTACCAGTTCATCGGGCGCGAGGCGCAGATGGCGTTGCGCCGGCTCGGGGTGTTCCGCGGCGACGCGAAGCTCGACGCAGCAACCGCAGTGGTCGTGGACGCCTCGCTGACCGAAGCAGCGGCGGCCGGGGCAATTCGGCGCCTGCTCGATCAGCGATTGGTGACGTTGGACGACTCGACGGGTCGACTCGGCATGTCGGAACCGATCCGCGAGTTCGCCCGCGATCGTCTCGCCGACTCGGCCGAACACGCCGGTGCAGTGGAGCGGCACGGCGCCTGGTTCGCGGCGTCGGCCGAACGGTTTGCGACACCATCGGACCTGCCGCTGTCGTTGCTCGCTCCTGACCAAGCCGACGTCGTCGAAGCGCTCGACGCGTCGATGCGGGGTCGTGAACCCGCGGTGGCGTACCGCATCCTGGTGGCCGTCGGGGTCGAGTTGCGCGGGCTCGGCCAAGGTGACGTCGCCGACCGTGCCGCGACCTGGATCACCACGCGGTCACCGAGCGACGGCGAAGAACTCTGGGCGTCGGTGGTCGCACGGCTCTGCCTCGATCAGGCCGACCGCCCGGAGGCCGCCGTCCACGCCTTCGCCGACGAAGCACGCGCGATCGCCGAACTGGCCGGCGACACGCTGTCGCCGGCACTGCTCGACCGGGCAGCAGGAACTGTCCACGAGGACATGGCCGTCTCGCCATGACGTCGGGAGGATGATGTGATGAGCGACGCCAACGAAGCGACCACCAGCGCCTGGCTCGTCCTCTACCAACCGGGCCAGGCTCCGGTCACGGTGCCGCTCGACGGTGAACTCACGATCGGCCGTCATGTCGGCCAGGACGACGTGGTCGGGCACCTGGCCACCCACGGTGACCCGGCGGTGTCGCGGCTCCACGTCGTGCTGCTGCCCAAGCCGACGGGTTGGTGTCTGCAGGCGACCTCGACCACCAACGGCGTGTTCGTCAACGGGGAACGGCTCGCCCCGGGGGCGGTCCAGCTCCTTCGTCCCAACGACCAAGTGCACCTGGGTGAACGCACCCGGTTGGTGTTCCACACGATCGGCGCAGGAGCGACCGACCGCTCGCAGACCCAGACGGCTCGTCGCCGCCCCGACCTCACCCCTGGCGAACGACGGGTCCTGCTCTCGCTGTGTTCGCCGGTGATGAACGGCGACGCCTTCACGCCGCCTGCGTCCGTGCCGGCGATCGCCGAGGCGCTGTCGGTCACCCAGAGCGCGGTGAAACAGCAGCTCGGCCGGCTGTACCTGAAGTTCGACGTGCCGGAAGGCACCGATCGAAGAGTCCGCCTCGCGAACGAGGCACTCACGTGCGGAGCCGTGCGCCTCGCCGACCTCCAGTCGTTCCAGGACGACGCATGACCACGGCCGGCGTGTCGCCCGGCCCCGAGGTCGTCGGCGGACGCTTTCAGCTTCGTGGGTTGCTGGCTGCGGGGGGAGAAGCCGAAGTGCACCTCGCCCGCGACCGTGAACTCGACCTCGACGTGGTGCTGAAGACCCGCCGCGTCGTGGACGAGGACGATCTGCGGCGGCTCCGTCACGAGGCCGGGATGCTCATGCGCATCGTCGCCCACAGCGGGCTGCCGACCGTGCGGAGCGATCTCGTCGACGGCGACCGCTACTACATGATCAGCGACTACGTACCAGGCAACGACCTGCACACGCTCGTCGAGGTCCGAGACGCCGACGGGCTCGCACTGCCGACGGTGCTCGGGCTCATCGACCAGCTCGCCGACACGCTCGAGCACCTGCACGGGCATCAGCCGGCGATCGTCCACGGCGACGTCAAGCCCGAGAACGTCATCGTCAGTAACGACGGGCGAGCCGTCCTCGTCGACTTCGGAGCAGCGATGCGCGTCGGCGACGACCGCGAACGGCTCGGCACGCCGGGGTTCTCGGCTCCCGAAGTGCTCGCTGGAGAGGCGCTGACACCGGCCGCGGACGTCTATTCGTTGGCCGCGCTCACGGTGTTCCTCCTCACCGGCATCGTCCCGAAGCTCGGTGCGGCCTGGCCGAGCGCCCTCGTCGACGGCGATCTCGTGCGGCTCGAACGGACGCTGCGACGAGGGCTCACCTGGGATCCGCTCGGACGACCGTGGAGCGCAACCGATTTCGCTCGCCGGCTCCGAGAAGCCGCCGAGATGGACGTTCCGTCGGGCACGATCACGGTGCTGCTCGTCGATGGGCCCGCTGAGCTCGGATCCCTGGAACAGGCGGGCGGCCGCATCGTGACGTCGGTGTCTCTGCCGGCCGGGTGCTCACTCGTCGCCTTCCCTCGCGCCGGGGATGCCGCGACTGCAGCGCTCGCGCTGGCGGAGAGCGATGCGGTCACCGTCGCGATCCACGCCGGCGACCTCGGTGGGTGGCACGGGGCAACACTGCAGCAGCTCGCGAACGAGACGATCGACCTGTTCGGTCTCGCGTCCAGCGGCGTGGTCGTGTGTTCGTTGCCGGTGCGCATGCTGCTCGGCGCCGACGCGACCCTGGCGTTCGACACCGTGGCCGATCACGCGGTGCGACTCCACCGAGCCGGCAGCGGTGTCACGGCCGACGCAACCCCGGTGGAAGCCGGAGCCGATCCGCTCGACACGCGCGCGACCGCCTGGATCGCCGCGCATCGCAGTCGACGACTGGCGGGACGGGATCGGGAGCTCCGGTCGGGGCGCGCAGCGTTCGAACGCGGCCGCCGGGAGGGCACCGCACCAGTCCTCGTCGTGGTGGGTGAGCCGGGCATCGGCAAGTCGCGGTTCCTCGCGGAACTGGCGTCGGAGGAGGCCGACGCCGGACAGCTCGTCCTCGTCGGTCGATGCACCGAGTCGAGCGCCGCCTTCGAACCATTCCTCGACGCGCTCGGTGCCGAGCTCTTCCCCTTCGAGTCGGGCCAGCTCGAACGCGACGAGGAGGGCTGGATCGACCGTCGTCGCTTCTTCGGAGGGATCGCCGATCGGCTTCGGGCCCTCGACCGTCCGGTCACGCTCGTGCTCGACGACGTGCAATGGATCGATGGTTCGTCCCTGGCGCTCCTCGTCCAGCTCCTCGAGGAACTCAACGTGGAGCTGAGCGTGATCGCCGGGTCACGGCCGGGCGTCGCCCGGGAGGTGCTCGACGAGCTCACGCGCCCGGCGGGAGCGACGGTCGTCCCGATGGTGCCGCTCGCCCGAGACGACGTCGTCGAGTTGGCCGCGCACGCCGGGCTCGACCTGACGGCGGAGACGGTCGACGGACTGCACGCCCTGAGCGGCGGCAACCCGTTCTTCGCCGTCCAACTCCTGGGTCACCTGCGCGAGGTACCCGGCCAGGCGTTCAGCGGTGACAGCCTCCCCGCCGGCGTGCGCGAGTGGATTCTGCAACGCGTCGACCGGCTGGGGGATCGCGCTCGGGACACGCTCGCTCCGGCCGCGGTCGCCGGGCGGAGCTTCGACGTCGTCGTGCTCGCCGACGTCCTCGGTGTCAGCCCGCTCGAAACGCTCACTCACCTCGATGCGGCGGCGGCCTCGGGCCTGCTCGTCGACGGCGACCGTCCGGGTGAGTATCGATTCGTCCACGCGATCGTGAAGACGACACTCGAAGGAAGCTTGTCGGCGACACGACAGGCGCTCCTACACGCCGCGATCGCCCGCCGGCTCGAAGAAGCTGGTGGCGCCGGCGAGACCCTCGAAGCCGCGATGTACCACTGGTTCGCTGCCGATCGTCTCGGTGATCCGCTCCATGCGGGGGACGTGGCCGCCGACGTCGCCGGGCGGGCGACCGAGCGGCTGGCACACGAACGCGCGGTCGCAATCATCGATCGGGCGCTCGACGTGCTGGGCAGCGCGTCGGCAACGAACGAACGCGATCGGGTCGAGGCGCGTCTGCGGCTCGCGCACGGCCGCGCTGACTTCGTCGCTTCCCGCAACAGCGAGGGGATCACGCAATTGTACGAGGCGGCAGACCTCGCCGAGGCGGCCGGCGACGATGTGATCCTGGCCGAAGCGGCGCTCGTCGCGTCACTGAATCGGCGGCATGGTCTCGACGATCCCGAACTGCTTCGCTTGCTCGAACGTGCCAGCAGGCGATGCCCGCCTCAACCAGCGGTCCTGCCGGCGATGCTGCACATTCGACAGTCGCGGCTCCTGCCGTTGACGGTCCGCCACGAGGAGCGCTCGGCGATGGCACGGCGCGGTCTGGTCGACGTCGCGGCGATGGACCCCGTCGATCGGGCGACGGTCGAGACCGAGGTCGCCCGAGCGTGTTGGAGTCCGGACGATGCCCACGAACGGGCCGAACTCACCACTCGGCACGTCGAGGAGGCGACGGGCCGGCTGCGTCACGGAGGACCGTCGCGTTGGACCGGTGTACTCATCGAATCGCTCAATCTGCGCTGGGCAGCGCGGATGCAGCTCGGCGACGTGACCGGCGCGCTCGACGACGCCGATCGGGCCGCGGCAGCAGCCGACGAGGCCGGCACGACGTTCCACCTCAGCCGAGTGATGATGGGGCAGGCGATGATCCACGCGACGCTCGGGAACCACGAGGAGGCCGAACGGTTGGCGGCCGGTGCTGTCGCGATGTCGGATCGCCACAATCTGGTCCTCGGTCGCATGGGGATCACCTACTGCATCGGCCGTGATCGCGGGCAACAGGCAGAACTGTCGAGGCTGGAGCATCAACTCGCCGAGCTGGTCGATTCGAATCCGATGTTCGTCGGCGCGTTCGCGCTCGCGCATGCCGAAGCGGGGCAGCTCGACGATGCGCGGCGTCTCCTCGAGGTGCTCGGCACGTGGGCGCCGTGGCCTCGGAACTGGGTCTGGTTGGCAACGACGCTGTGTGCGCTCGAGACGGCACTGCTGATCGGCGACGACGTGTCGGCCGGCCGATTCGCGGCGGTGCTCCGGCGGTACTCGGGACAGTGGGCGATGGCTGCCGGCGAGCTCGCCTGTCTGGGCCCGGTCGATCGAGTGCTCGGCATGGCCGATGCGGCGATGGGTCGACGCGACGAGGCAGTCGAACGGCTCACCGCAGCGCGCGACGCTGCGCTGGCGCACGACGCCACACCGTGGGTGGTGCGTTGCGATCATGCGCTGCGTTCCCTCCAGGACAGTTGAGCCTGTCCCCGCGGTCGTCGACGACTGGCGGGCACGCCATGGTGTCGCCGGCGGATCAGGTCGATGATCGGTGCATGGACGACACGTCATGGATCGGCGGCATCGATGTCTGCGAGTACCACAGCATCGACTTTCGCGAGTTGCGGGCGGACGGCGTCGAGGTCGCGGTGCTGCGTGCCGGGCGTGGTACCCGGCAGGACGCCCGCTGGATCGAGTCGGTCCGTGCAGCATCCCTGAGCGGCCTCCAACTCGCCTCGTTCTGGCACGTCTACCCCTCGGCGACGGGGGCTCATCACCAGGCGGAGTTGTGGGCCGCGGCGCTCCGGGCCGCGCCGTCACCGCTCGCGTACGGCCACTGGGCCGACGTCACCACGTCGGACGGCTTCGATCCGTTCGACCTCGGCCGCTACGTCGCTGCGTTTCTCCGTCGCGCCGACGAACTGATCGGCGGCCATGTCGGGCTGTTCACGTCGGAACACTTCTGGACGCGTCACGTCCACTTCGACGACGTTCACAGACCGCGGTGGATCGACGTGGGCGAGCCGGAACGGGACGACACCTTCGGCATGAGGACCTCGCCGTCGGACCGGGGAGGACCGGGCCGTCACCGCGTGCGTCGCCGCCACTCCGGCGTGTCATCGGCGTCGATGGCCGAACGCCCGCATCTGGTCCCCCGGGGCCCGGCCGAGCCACTCGAGCAGTGGCGGGCACGGTGGATTCGAACTCCCGACGTCGCGTTCCTGCAGACGATGCTCAACGAGTTGGGCGCGGGGCTCGTCGTCGACGGCGTGTTCGGGCCGGCGACCGACGCCGCCGTGCGGACCTGCGAACTGCTCTTGCGACGCGATCGGATCAGCGCCCCGATCGGGGCCTGATAGAACTGGCACCGGGATGGACACGAGTGCAACTCTGCGTCTCGTCAACGGCGTCTTCATGGGCGGCGGTGCGAAGTCGATCGCCTACGCGGGTGCCCTGCGCGCGACCCGCGAGCGAGGGCTCTGGTTCGGCAGCGTTGCCGGAGCTTCGGCCGGCGCCATCACGGCGTCGCTGATCGCATCGGGGATGGAC
>JBAWHL010000395.1:0-1761 GCA_049593815.1 Ilumatobacteraceae bacterium
GGCTGGCGTCGACCCAGTCGACACCAGCCCAGCGCCCGCGCCGACCGAGGCCCCAGCGCCCGACGTCACCACCCCGGCCCCCGCGCCGACCCAGGCCCCGACACCGGATGTGACCACCCCGGCCCCCGTCGACGGGGAGGGCGATGGCACCGACTGGCTCCCGATCGTGCTCATCGTGATTGGCGGTGCCATCGTGCTCGGGCTCATCGCCGCCGCCATGAGCAAGCGGGGTGGCAGCGACACGCACGCGGGCGAGCGGTCATCGCGCCAGACGACGCTGCTGAGCACCTCGCAGTGGATTCACGATCAGCTCACCCTCGAACTCCAGGCCGCGCCACCACAGGCCGCACTCACCAGGTGGACCACCGAGCGGCGCCGTCTCGACGACCTCGCCATCGGCGCACAGCAACAGGGAATCGAGGGCAACGGACCGGGTTGGACGCAGCTCGGTCAATCCGTGTCCGCGCTGGCCGCCGCTGTCGACACCAATCTGCAGCTCCGTGTACAGGAGCCGGTCAACCAACAGCTGGTCAGCCAGTCGAACGAGGTCGTCAATCGGCACCGAGCAGCGATGCAGCAGATCACCGCGAGCCTCTGGCAGAACCTGCGCCGCTAGGCCCGCTACCAGGAACCGGAGCTGCCTCCGCCGCCGCCTCCGCCGCCACCGACGCCACCTCCGCCCCCGCCCGAACTCGATGGCGCCGTGTGCGTCGACTGGAACGACGACCCGGCGGAATGCACGAGCAGCGGGCCTGCCAGCGCGAGGGCGGCCTGTGGTTCGGGAATGGCCGACGACTCGATGGCCCGGCTCCAGGTGTCGGCCGCACCGAGCGCGACCGCCCAGGCGCTGTACTCGCGCAGGAGACCCAACTCCCACGCCCACTCGACGTGCCGGCCTTCGCTCGCGGCGAGGAACCGACGAAACGACTCCGAGCGCAATGCCAACGCCGAACCCGTCGCCGTGCGTGACGCGAACATCGGCCAGTAGGCGATCGTCGCAGCGACCAGCGGAACGATGAACCCGATGACGAGCGCCAGCAGTGGGGACGCAATCACCCGCCAGACGGCGCTCGACGACGAGACGAAGAAGACGCCCACGGCGGCGGCGGTGACCAGCACCCCGGCAGTGATCGCAAGGGTGACCAACACCGCTGATGGGGCGCCGCCGGGCCCACCGCGCGACCACCATCCGGCGGTGCGGACGAACGACTGTTGCTCGCGCTTGATCGAGTTCCAGGTCGACGTGAACGCGGGGTCGTACTTGCCGAGCTCGACCTCGTCGTCGACGCCGAACAGTCCGTTGATGTGACCTTGATCGACGGCGTTCAGTCGAGCCGTGTTGTCACCACGGCGGAGTCGTACGTCGCTGCCGTCCTCGGTGATCTCCATGGCGCCGGTCGCGATCATCTCCGAGAACCACGCGGTGACGGAGCGGTCGTCGATGCGCTCGCGGAGCAACACGCCCGCCTGCCATGGCTCCAAGCCACGTGGTGGGACGAACTCGACCGTCGCCATCTCCGCGAGTCGGGAGTCGGGGACTCGATAGGTCGCGACGTCGGCAGGCACCACCGCGCTCCCCGGCAGCTGCAGGTCACCGAAGGCGGCGTCCGCGGCACCCCCGGCTCCGGCGACGTCGTTGCTGCCGTAGGCCCGCCCGACGACGAACACGATCGCTGCTGCGAGAAGCCCGAGGGGGATCATCAGCAGGCCCAAGGGTCGGAAGCCGTACTCGACCGCGCCGGGCGTCTCGGGGATGGGAGG
>JBAWHL010000396.1:0-33857 GCA_049593815.1 Ilumatobacteraceae bacterium
GGCCAGGTTCCAGGTGGCGATCGCCGGCTGGTTCCCGTACGCGTAGCGCCCGCCGTGATCGATCGAGCTGAACACGGTCGAGGGGTCGTAGGCGTCCATGAACGCGCATGGGCCGTAGTCGATCGTCTCTCCGGAGATCGTCATGTTGTCCGTGTTCATCACACCGTGGATGAAGCCCACGTTCATCCACTTCGCGATCAGCGATGCCTGTACCGCGATCACGTGCTCGTAGAGCTCGAGTGCCGGATTGTCACCATCGGCAGCGGCAGGCACGTGGCAGGCGATCGCGTGGTCGGTGAGCCGTCGGAGCAGCGCGACGTCTCCCATCGCCGCGGCGTACTGGAAGGAGCCGACGCGCAGATGGCTCGACGCAATGCGGGTCAACACGGCACCGGGCACCTCGACCCCGCGCCGGTCCACCTCGCGGATGATCGACTCCCCGGTGGATGCCACCGCCAACGCTCGTGTCGTCGGAATGCCCAGGGCGAAGAGCGCTTCGGCCATCAGGTACTCGCGCAGCATCGGGCCGAGCGCGGCGCGGCCGTCGCCTCCTCGCGAGAACGGCGTTCGCCCCGATCCCTTGAGATGGACGTCGTGCGACGCCCCGTTGCGATCGATGAATTCGCCGAGCAGTACGGCACGACCGTCGCCGAGACGCGGCGAGTAGCCACCGAACTGATGGCCCGCGTATCCCTGGGCGACCGGGGTGGAGCCGGTGGGGACAGCGTTCCCGGCGAGAACGTCGACACCAGCGGGCGATGTCAGCGCATCGGGGTCGAGACCGAGCTCGGTCGCCAACGAGGTGTTGAACACGACGAGTTCGGGTGCAGCGACACCGACCGGCGTGAACGGCACACTCAGCTCGGGCAACTCGCGTGCGAAGCGGTCGTCCAGCGCGGGGAACGGGTCGACGGCGACGTCCATGGGTCCGAGGCTACGAGCCCCGGTGTTCGTATGGCAGAGTCGTCGCCATGGGATTCAGCATGGCCAACGTCGCGAATCGAGCGGTGCTCGTCGACGGCGCGAACTACTTCGACATCGCCGAGATGACCGACGGGCGCGTGGGCCCCGACCCGATGGCGGCAATCGCCCTCCCGGAAGTCCTCCATTCGCTCGCGGCGTCGCTGGGTGAGCGCACGCCGACCGGGCGTCTCGACGAGGTCGAGCTCGGGCCGCCGATCCCGCGACCCCAGAAGGTGTTCGGCATCGGTCTCAACTATCACGCGCACGCTGCGGAAGGCGGCCGCGAGGCACCGACGAGCCCGCTCGTGTTCACCAAGTTCCCGTCGTGCATCGTCGGTCCCACCGCCGATGTGGAGATGCGCGGCGACGGTGTCGACTACGAGGTCGAACTCGTCGTCGTGATCGGGCCCGGTGGCAAGGACATCGCACCGGAGGATGCGTGGGACCACGTCGTCGGCCTGACGATCGGCCAGGACATCTCCGATCGTCCCGCGCAGATGGCGGCCACGCCCCCGCACTTCAGTCTCGGAAAGAGCTTCGACACGTTCGGTCCGACCGGTCCGCTGCTCGTGTCGCCGGATGCGCTTCCCGACCGCAACGACGTGCGTGTGAGCACCGCGATCAACGGCGAGGTCCGTCAGGACGGTCGCACCTCCGATCTCATCTTCGACGTCCCGACGCTGATCAGCTTCCTGTCACACATCACGACCCTCGTTCCCGGTGACCTGATCTTCACGGGCACGCCCGAAGGCGTCGGCGTGGCACAGGGACGGTTCCTCGCCGATGGCGACGTCATCACGACCACGATCGACGGGATCGGCACGATGACCAACCGATGCATCCGCGTCAGCGACGCACCCCGGTTCTCCACGAAGTCGACGTCGTGACCATCGAACGCCCGAGCGAGCCGCGTATCGCTCCCATCGACATGGACGACGTCGACGGCGAACTCGCCGAGACGTTGGGTGCCGGTCTCCTGATCGACGGCAAGCCGCTCAACATCTTCGGCGTGCTCGCGCAGCACCCCAAGCTCCTGAAGCGGTTCAATCTGCTCGGTGGCTTCCTGCTCAACAAGGGCCTGATCCCCGAACGTGAACGCGAGGTCGTGATCCTGCGCGTGGGTTGGAACGCGCGAGCGGTCTACGAGTTCGGCCAGCACACGGTGATCGGCAGGCGTGTGGGGCTGACCGATGGCGAGATCACCGCCCTGACGAAGGCGCCCGACGCGCACGACTGGAGCGACGGCGACCTGGCGCTCATCGGGCTCGCTGATGACCTCTGTGCCGACGACTGTGTGAGCGACGCGACGTGGGCCGCGCTCGTCACCCGCTGGTCCGACGCGGAGCTGGCCGAACTGCTCGTCGTCGCCGGCTTCTACCGCCTGGTCTCGGGCTTCTTGAACAGCACCGGCGTCCAACTCGACCCCGGCGTCCCCGGCTTCCCCGCCTGACCCCGCCTCGTCCTGGCCACGCCCCAGCCTCGCGGCGCGTCAGCTGGAGGGTTGGTGGAGTTCGATCATGTTGCCGGACGGATCGAACACGAACGTCTGCCGGGCGGTTCCGACCGGTTTGGGGTCCCGCACGTCGACACCTCGTCCACGGAGCTCGGAGACCACGGCGTCGAGGTCGTCGACCCGAATGGCGAAGTGCTGGCCGACGCTGGTCGGCACGTCGCCTTCGATCAGGTGCACCTGCTGTCCGCCGACATCGAGCCAGGCGCCGCGGAAGCTGAAGTCGGGGCGGTCGGTGCGCTCGGTCAGTCCGAGGACGTCCGTGTAGAACGCCAGGCTCTCGTCGGCGTCGCGCACGTTGATCGACACATGATGAACACCGGCTGGCCGCACCGGTTCATCCTCGCGCGTGCGTCAGAGACCGTCGAGCTCGTAGATGTGGCGAGCCGGTTCGTCGTTCGGGTCGACCTGGAGATCGGTGAGCAGTCCCTTGCGGATGTCGTAGGCCCAGCCGTGCACGTGGTCCTTCATCCGGCCGCGCCACTTGCGCTGGATGATCGAGGTCGAGCACAGGCGGTAGACCGCCTCGCGCACGTTGAGTTGCACCATCCGTTGGTGGAGTTCGGTCGGGTCGGTGATCTGGTCGAGTTCCTCGTGGTACACGCGGTACACGTCCTTGATCGTGCGCAGCCACTCGTCGATCAGGCCGTGATATTCGCCGTCCATCGCAGCGGTGACACCGCCGCACCCGTAGTGGCCACACACGATCACGTGCTCGACGTCGAGCACCTCGACCGCGAACTGGAGCACCGACATCATGTTCATGTCGCTGTTGATCACGAGGTTGGCGATGTTGCGGTGGACGAACATCTCGCCGCTGCGGACACCGACCATCTCGTTCGCGTTGACGCGGCTGTCGGCGCAGCCGATGAACAGGTATTTCGGCGCCTGGCCTGCGGCCAGGCGTTCGAAGTGCTCCGGGTCCGCAGCAAGGACGTCGTCGACCCACAGTCGGTTGTTCTCGAAGAGCTCGGGATAGGACGGAGCGTTCACGTCGCAGAGCCTGCCATACGGCTGGCCGATTCGCTCAGATCATGTCGATGCAGGAGACGGTGTCGTTCACGTATTCCGGGGCATCGACCGCGTGGGCGTCGTTGGCGACCACTGCGCAGATCTGCGTGGCGCCGGCAGGAGCGAGCGCGGGCGAGAACTGGTCGAACACCTTCTCGCCGGCGGCGTCGAGGTCCCACACGAACCAATCACCGATCGGATTCGAGGCGGTGCCCACGCTCTCGGGACTCTCGGTGTTCCAGAAGAAGTGCAGGTGGTGTTCGCCGCCCGCGATCAGCGGTTCGAAGTTGATCGTGTCGTAGGTGATCTCGTACATCGCCCCGACGAGGGTGATTCCGCTCAGGTCGGAGCGTCGAGTGTCGAGTGGGAAGGGCAGCGGCGGTTGTGTGGTGGTCGCCGCGTCGGTCGTGGCGACGGCGGTGGTGTCGCTGGCCGGCTCGGTGGTGCTCGGCGGCTCGGTCGGAGACGGATCTGTCGCGGGCGGAGCGTCACTGGCCACCGGCGCGACGGCGGGGTCCGTCTGGATCGGCGCCTCGGTCGTGGCTCCGGACCCGTCGTCCCCTGCGTCGGCACCGTCGTCGCCACGGTTGGACAGGGCGAACGCGGCGAGACCGCCGAGGAGCAGGACCGCCGCGACGATCGCGGTGATGACGAGCCCCTTGCGGGAGTCCATGTCGTCGCCGGTCGGGGGTGCCGCCATCGGTCCCGACGGATCGGTGAACGGTGCTGCGGCAACCGTCGGAACGACCGTGGTCGCATCGCCCGGCCCGACGGCTGCGGCCATCTGGGTGGTCGCGTCGGTGCTTCCGGCCGGGTTCGTCGGCGAGGTGATCGGCTGCGTGGCGTCGATCTGTGTCGCGTCCATCTGCGTCGTGGCAGCGGCGTCTGGTCCGGGTGCGGCCAGGTCGATCGGGCCGGTGGGGGTCTGCGGAATGATGATCGGCAGGGCCGGTGCCGTCGGGTCGTTGGCCGCAGCGGCGGCGAGCGCAGCGGCACCGGTGACCGCTTCGAGCGGCACGATGCCCTTGGGTGGTGTCGTGCGCAGCGGGCCCTCGGACACGGTCGCCGACGTGCCTGCGGCGAGGGCGGCGCCGAGCGCCACGACGTGCTTCGGGTGAGCATCGACGGCGACAGGACGGTCGAGTTCCGCCGTCAACATCTCCGCGACCAGCGGGATTCGCGAGGATCCCCCGGCGAGCAGGACCGCATCGAGGTCGGCAGGCTCGATGCCGGCCGACGCGATGGCCCGTTGCAGGGCCGCGATCGCCTGGGCGAGGGCGGGGCGGATCGCCGTCTCGAAGTCGGTGCGGGTGATGCGGACGGTCGATTGCACGCCGGGGAGCAGCACGGGAATGTCGGCGACGTCATCGACCGACAGCGCCTCCTTGGCGTCGATGCACTCGTGGTGGAGTCGTTCCAAGGCGCTTCGGTTCGTCGGTTCGGTGAGGTCGAGCTCGTCGATGGCCCCATCGAGGTTGGCGGACACGAACGCGAAGATCGCCGCGTCGAAGTCGATGCCGCCGAGGCGCTCGATCCCATCCGGTCGGCCGAGAAATTCGGTGCCCGACTCGGTCTTGTGGATGACCGCAGCGTCGAAGGTGCCTCCACCGAGGTCGAAGACGGCCACGGTCGCATCGGTCGGGATGCGGTCGAGTCCGGCGTAGTGGAGCACGGCGGCCTCGGGCTCGGTGAGCGTGATCGCCCCGTCGAGCCCGGCCCCACGCATCGTCTGGTCGAGCAATTCGAGTTTGTACCCGCCCCATCCGGCGGGGTGCGTGATCGCCACGTGATCGGGTGTCCCGCCCTCGCGGAGTGCGACCTGGTCGACGACCGAGCGCAGGAGCTGTGCCGACAATTGGTCAGCGGAGATCGGTGTGCCACCGAGCAGCAGCGGCGCGGTGTCACCGAACCGTCGCTTGAACTGGGCCGCGGACCGGTCGGGGTCCATCAGCGTTCGACGTGCCGCCGAGTCACCGAAGAAGAACGTCCCGTCGTCGGCCAGGAACACCACCGAGGGAATCGTGGACGACCGATCCGACAGGTCGACGATCGACGTGCGGCCAGCCTCGTACACCGCAGCGGAGGTGAACGTCGTCCCGAGATCGATGCCGAGGCTGTAACTCATGAGCGCCGCCCGCGCGGTTCAGGCCGTGGGCGGTGGGGGCGGCGGACTGAAGCCGCTCGGTGGTGGCGGCGGGGTCGTCGGCGGTTCCGCCGCGATCGGCGGCGTCGGTGCTCCCGGCGGGGGTGGTGGGGTGGTGGCGGGTGCCGTCGGTGGCGTCATCGGGTCGAGCGGCGCGCCGCCGGGTCCGGACGGCGTGTCGCCGGACTTGCCGCGCTTGCTCACGACGAAGACGATGGCGCCGATGATCACCGCCGCGGCGATGACCCCGAGAATGATCCACAGCGTCGAGGACGACGACGAACCCCCGCCCGGTGTCCACTCTGCGTTCAACGTGGCGTCGCCATTGGTGAGGAACGAGGCGTCGGGTCCGACGTTCCACGTTGCGGTCGAGCCGCTCGTGGACGAGGCATTGGTCTCCCCGAGCGATCCGGGTCCGGTGACCGTGAAGACGATCGTGAAGATGTCGTCGAGGTCCATGCCGAGCATCGCGGTCATGTCACCGGTTTCGCCGGTGATCTCGTCGACGCCTTCGAGCGTCGCGGTGAACCGGGTTCCCGACTCGTCCTGCTCGATCACGAACTCGAGGCCATCGTCCTCCTGGGAATTGTTGAGGGCCTCGATCGGCACGCCCTGGACCGAGCATTCGACGCCGACCATGCCGTCGTCGTTCACTTCCTGGGTCTGGACGTCGTAGTCGTTCAGTGCTCCGGCGAGGTCGCCGCAGGGATTCTCGTCACCCATCATCTCCTGCAGCAGTGCGTCGCCACTGAGGTCGCCGAGGCCGAGGTCGCCCATGTCCTCACCCATCAGTGAGCTGAGTTCCTCGAACTGCTCGGTGTCGATGAGCGTCGTGAGTTTGACGTCAGCGGTGCCGTCGTCGTGGATCGTGAATCCGTACTCGACGCTGAAGCAACCAGCGAGCAGCAGGCTCGCGGCGACCATCGAAACGGCGGTGATCATGGAGCGGGGAGATCGGTGACGCATCCAAAGACCGTAGCCCGGCGCGACGATGTGATTCATCGATCACTCGTTGAGTTGCCCGAGTTGTCGGTGGATGCGGCGATACTTGAGGTCATGACAGCACGCTGGATCGTCGGAATCGATGGGTCGCCCGTGGCGGTTGACGCCATGCACTGGGCGGCGCTCCACGCCGGAGACCGGCAGGCCGAACTGGTCGCCGTGAGCGCCTTCCAAGTGCCGACCGTGTTGGCGTTGCTCACCGCCAAGCGCGGGTTCGGCGTCGATGAACTCGGGCTGGCGGCCACCGCAGCCCACGACATCGACATGGCCATCGAGCAGGTCGGCGGCGATGTCGCCCCCGGCACCGTGACCGTGCAGCCTCGCGTCGAGGAGGGCCCGGCAGCGCACGTGCTCGTCGATCTCGCCACGGAAGCGGACCTGCTGGTGCTCGGTCGGAACGGCAGCGGAGAGTTGCGGAACCATCCGGTCGGTTCGGTGACCCGATACTGCGCGACTCATGCGACCGCGCCCGTCGTCGTGGTCCCCGACGGTTGGACCGCAGCGCGCTCGGAGCTGATCGTCGTCGGTTTCGACGGCAGCCCGAACTCGGCCGACGCCGTCGCATGGGCTCTCGAGTTCGCCGATGCCGCCGCCACGGTGCGCATCGTGTCGGCGATCGACGTCGCTCCGTGGCTCGACGAGAATCTGACCCGAGAGCGATTCCCCGACGAGATCGCGGCCGAGGAGGCCAGGTTGGGTGAACTGCTCGACGTGCTCGACCCCGAGCGTCGTGCCGAACGTGTGGTGGTGCTGCACAGCCCACGTCAGGCCCTGGCCGAGGCGGCAGGCACCGCGGATCTGATCGTCGTCGGGACGAGAGGTCACGGTGGGATCGCCGCCGGTCTGATGGGCTCGGTGAGCACGTGGATCCTGCACGGAACGCATGCGCCGGTCGTCGTGGTCCCGAAGCGGCGAGCATCCTGATGGGCCCGATCGTGGTCGGCATCGACGGATCGGCGAACGCCCAGCGGGCGGTGGCGGTGGCCGCAGACCTCGCGCAGCGCTTCGACACCGAACTCGTCGTGTTGCACGCCGTGGGGTTGATGAGTGTCGTCGACGGTGAGCACGTCGCGTCCGATGGGCATCGCGACGAGATCGAGCGTGTGGCTCGCGAGCAGTGGTGTGGGCCCCTCGCCGACAGTCGGAGCCGCGACGAGGCGCTGCGTTGGGAGCTGCGGCTCGTCGACGGGAGCCCGTCGGACGTGCTGTTGAAGTCGGGTCGCGATCTCGATGCGTCCTACCTGGTCGTCGGATCACGGGGAGCCGGGAGCGAGCAACTGCTCGGAAGCACCAGTCATCACGTGGTGCAGCACTGCGATCGACCGGTCGTGGTCGTCCCGCCACTCGATCGGTCGTGAGACCTCCGCCGGGTCGCGGTACCGTCCCGGCATGACGGAATTCTCGGGAAGAGTCGCCATTGTCACCGGATCATCGAGCGGCATCGGGGAGGAGACGGCGCGCCGATTGTCGGCGCTCGGCGCCACGGTGGTCGTCAACTCGTCGTCATCGGTCGAAGCGGGAGAGGCGATCTCCGCCGACCTCCCCGGAACGTCGTCGTACATCCGTGCCGACATCAGCAATCAGGACGAGGCGCACGGGCTGATCGACCAGACGATCGAGCGCTTCGGTCAGCTCGACTTCTTGATCAACAACGCCGGGTGGACCACGTCGATCCCGCACGAGAACCTCGACGACCTCACCGACGAGGTCTTCCAGAAGACCTTCGACGTCAACGTGTTCGGCACCTGGTGGCTGACCAAACGGGCGATCCCGCACCTCCGCAAGTCCGAGGACCCGAACATCGTGAACATCACCTCGATCGCTGGTGTCCGACCGGTGGGCTCGTCGATGGCGTACTCCATGTCCAAGGCCGCGCTCAATCAGATGACCCTGCTGCTCGCCAAGAGCTACGGCCCGATCCGCGTCAACGCGGTCGCGCCGGGTCTGGTGGCGACACCGTGGACCAAGGACTGGGATGCGATGCACGCTGCGGTCGCGGCGACTGCGCCCGTCCCGCGCTCGGCGACCCCGGACGACTGCGCGGAAGCCGTGCTCGCCCTGCTTCGCAACAAGTACACCAGCGGCGAGATCTTCGTCGTCGACGGCGGTCTCACCCAGCGCATGTGACAGATCGTGCCAGGCACGATCCGTCACATCAGAGGCCGGACTTCTCCAGGATGTGCACCCCGCACGCCGAGCCGAGCCCGATGACGTGGGCGAGGCCGACCTTGGCACCTTCGATCTGACGATCGCCGGCCTCACCGCGCAGGTGATGGCAGACCTCCCAGATGTTGGCGATGCCCGTCGCTGAGATCGGGTGCCCCTTGGACTGCAGTCCGCCCGAGACGTTGACCGGTGTCGTGCCGTCGCGCCACGGGGCACCGGAGTTGAAGAAGTCGACCGCACCGCCCTCCTCGCACAGACCCAGGTTGTCGTAGTGGACGAGTTCGGCGGTCGCGAAGCAGTCGTGCAGCTCGACGAGGTCGAGGTCCTCCGGGCCGACACCGGCCTGCTCATAGGCGGTCTTGGCTGCGTTGCGAGTGAGCGTGTTGACGTCGGGGAGTACCTGACAGGCCTCCTGCCAGGGGTCCGAGGTGAGCACCGATGCCGACACCTTGATCGCGCGGCGCTGCTGCTCGAGCGACAGCGTCTTCAACTTGGCATCGCTCACGACCACCGCAGCTGCTGCGCCGTCGCAGTTCGCCGAGCACATCGGGCGCGTGTTCGGGTAGGCGATCATCATGTCGTTCATGATCTCGTCGAGCGTGAACCGCTTCGAGTAGGCAGCGAGCGGGTTGAGCGTCGAGTGCGCATGGTTCTTCTCGGAGATTCTCGCGAACAGCTCGAAGTCGGCGCCGCCGTACTTGTGGCCGTACTCCATGCCGACCTGGGCGAACACCCCGGGCATCGCGTCGGTGCCGATGCGGCCGTCGGTCGGGGCGACCGCACCGAACCGGCCCTGCGGCTCCCACTCGTTGCCGTCCTTCTTGGCGCGGCCGCCGCCTCCGAGCAGACCGGCGCCGGCCAGCTTCTCGACACCGACGGCGAGCCCCATGTCGCACTCGCCGGCCTTGATCGCCATGATCGCCGTGCGCAGCGCGGTCGCTCCCGTGGCGCAGGCGTTCGACACGTTGTACACCGGGATGCCGGTCTGGCCGACCTGCTTCTGGATCTGCTGGCCGATGCCTCCGGAGCCCATCAGGTTGCCCGCGGCGAGGACACCCATGTCACCCATCGTGACGCCGCCGTCGGCGAGCGCGGCGATCACCGCTTCGGATGCGAGGTCCACGACATCGCGGTCGGTGTGCTTGCCGAACTTGGTCATGTTGATCCCGAGGATCCAGATGTCGTCACTCATGAGCATGTCTCCCTGTTGGTTGGCTCGGCCTCACGGCTGGTCGGTGGTCGTGTCGTTCGGTGGTCAGGCGGGTTCGAAGGCGAAGCCGATGGCTTCGGTGCCGTTGTCGTCGGTACCGAGCGAATACGTCGCCAGTCGGACCGACATCCCGGTGCGGACGTGATCGGCATCGGGTTCGACGCCGCGGAGGTTGCCGCGCACGCTGGTCCCGTCGCAGTCGATGACGCCGGACACGTAGGGCACCTCGACGCCGGGCGCTGCGAAGGCAACGATCGTGAACGTGCGCAGCGTCCCTTCGGTCGCGATCTTCGCGGTGGTGAACTCGGTGCCGAAGCACGAGGCGCACGCGTTGCGACGGTCGAAGAACCGTGCGGAACAGTTGGTGCACTCGTTGGCGACGAGGTGCGGATCGCCGTCATCGAGGATCAGGTACTCGACCAGTGGAACCTTCGTCGGCACTGCAGTGTCAGCCATGAACCGACGGTACCCACCGCGCCCCAGCCGAGACGAGCCCGGACACGACCCCGACTCCGACCCCGACTCCGACCCGGGACACGACCACCACCCCGAAATGCTGAGCCGACGTTGCGCTCAGCGCAACGGTCGCTCAGAATTTCGGGGTGGGTTCGGGGTGGAACGGGGGGTGGGTGTTCGGTTGGCCGATGTCAGCTGGCGGGTGGGGCCATGGCGGCGAGCCAGGCGGGGAGGCGGGTCGGGCGACCGGCGGTCGTCACGCAGCCGTGGACGGTGACACCGGTCGCACGGGGTCTCGGCACGCCGTCGGGATCGTCGACGGTGATCAGGTAGGCCATCTGGAACGTGGCGCGGGTGGCGCCGGCCAGGCGGAGGCGCACATCGATCTGTTCGTCGAACTCGAGCGGCTGGCGGTACTGGATGAACGACTCGAGCACCGGTGACTCCAGCCCGTCGGCGCGCCACTCGGTGAACGGGTGACCGATGTCGCGCAGGTACTCCACGCGGGTTTCCTCGAAGTACGCCAAATAGTTGCTGTGATGCACGATCCCCATGGCATCGGTCTCGACGAAGCGGACCCGGATCCGATGGGTGAAGTCGTAGTCCGCGGGCGACGTGGACGGATCGATCGAGAGGCGCACGCCGCTGACCATACCGGCCCGACCACTGACGAGATCCGCCGCGAACCAGCCGACGCCAACCGGCCGAGGCGAGCGTTCTACAGTTGCCGGGCGTGACCCCCGCCGTCCTCGTCCTCGATGCCGCAGGACACGACTACAGCATCCACGAATACGAACGCGGTGAAGACCTCCACGACTTCGGCAACGAAGCCGCCGCGGCGCTGGGTCTCGACCGTGACCAGGTGTTCAAGACGCTCGTGGTCGTCGCCGACGACGAGCTGATCGTCGCGGTGGTGCCCGTGAGCTGTCAGTTGTCGATGAAGCGCATCGCGGCAGCGGTCGGAGCGAAGAAGGCGACGATGTGCGACCCGGCGCGGGCCGAGCGATCGTCGGGCTACATCGTCGGCGGGATCAGTCCCATCGGGCAACGCCGACAGCTCCGAACCGTGATCGACGAGACCGCGGAACTCTTCGACGTCGTCTACGTCAGCGGCGGCAAGCGCGGCATGGACATCGGGCTCGCTCCCGGCGACCTCGTCGCCGTGCTCGATGCGATCGTGGCGCCGATCACCGCCTGAGCGGTCAGCGTGCGGGATGGCGCATCAGCGCCTCGATTCGCGCCACGCGGGTGCGTGCCGCGGGATGTGACGCAGCGAGGCGCGCCCGCCACCCGATCGGTCGCCGACCGGTACCGCTCGCGATGAGCTCGCGCAGCGCACTCGACAGTTCTCGACCGAAACCCATTCGCACCGCACGACGGTCGGCCTCGAACTCCGACGCATGTCCGACGAGATTGGCCAATGCGTCGCTGCCACGCAGTGCCGCGGTGAACACCCACGACACGCCGCGCATGACGACCGCCACGACGCCACCGATCGCAGCGACGGCCGACGACCGCTGACCGAAACTGCCCGCGGCTGCTTGGGCCACGTTCTCGAGGAAGAAGCCGATGCGGGCCAACAGCACGACCGGCGCCGACAACCAGTGGCCCATCGTGATCGAGACCGTGTGCAGGCCCAGGTGGTGGCTCAACTCGTGGGCGAGCACTCCGCGCAGTTGCGACTCGGTCAGTTCGTGGATGGCGAAGGTGGTGACGACGACGAGATGGCCGCCACACGCGAACGCGTTCAGTTCCCACGACGGCAGGACGCGCACGACGTACCGGCTTGCTGGGAGGTGATTCGCTTGCGCGATCTGGGCCCACAGCGGTTCGATCACCGCGGCCTCCTCGGCGGTGGGTTGCCTGGCGCCGAGCAGCGGGGTCAGGACGAGCACCTGAATCGGACGAACGAACAGGGTGAGCCCGAGCAGCGCGAACCCCGCGACCACCCACCAGTACTTCACGTCGGTGAGCAGTCCGACCGGCAGCCAGAACACGAAGAGCGCGAGCATGGTGAAGGGCAGCATGGCAATCACCGGCATGAACGCCCAGACCGCGCCGCGCTCGACGCTTCGGGCGCCCTGACGTGCTCGCATAGCGGTTGTCACAATACGCACCGTGGTGGCTGACGCCTCGCGTTCTGGTGTTGTTCAAGATCGAACGAGCCTCTCGCTTGCCCACATCGCCCGGGGGTACTGTCACGACCAGGTACGCCCCGCCAGATCGGCGGGCCAGGCGCAGTAAGGACATCTGGTGTCGGAGTTGTCGACGACAACGCTCAGTGACGAGCAGCGAAAAGTGAGGTCGCTGCTCGACGAAGCTGCGCGCTGTCGAACCTCGGACCCCGACCATGCCCGCCAATTGGCGCTCGACGCTCGTGTGTTGTCGCGAGCCAACGGCCTCGTCACCACCGAGGCCGAGGCGCTCTACCACCTCGCGTCGATCGCGCACTCCAGGGGTCGAACGGAGTACGCCTTCGCACTCGCCTCCGAAGCAGTCGAATTGGCCGAGCCGAACGAGATCAGCCTCACCCTCGCCTGGTCGCTTCACCTGATCGGCGTCGTCTACTACCAAGCGAGCAACTACCCCGGGGCACTCGAGCACTGTCTGCGGGCGTTGCAGGTGTACCGGGCCACCGGGCACGCGGTCGATGAGGGCCGGATCCTGCACACCGTCGCCGCCATCTATCAGTCGATGGGCGAATACGACCGTGCGATCAGCGCGTACGACAATGCGCTGGCCGTCAACGAACCGCTGGGGCGTCCCGAGGTCGACGCGATGGTGCTCGGCAATCTGGCGCGCATCCGCGGACGTCGGGGTGAACATCTGCAGGCCGTCGAACTCGGTGAGCGAGCCGTCGCCGTCGCACGCGACGCCGCGCCGCGGCTGGTCGGTTCGCTGCTGGCCGACCTGGCCGAAGCGCACGTCGGACTCGCCGACCACGCCAAGGCGTCAGCGTGTTTCGCCGAGGCGCGTGCGGATTGGTCGCGTCGCGTCGCGTCGGGGGAGGAGTTGCCGCCGACCGATCAGCTCGGTGTGATGGTGTCCGAAGGGCGGGTGGCTCTGCGCCGTGGTCAGGCCGACGAGGCGATCGCCACGTTCGTCGCAGCTCTCGACCTCGCCGACCGAACCGATCAGCGAGAACTCGAACTCGAGATCCACGACCTCCTCGCGGTGTCCTGCAAGCAGGCCGGTCGGTTCGCCGAGGCACTCGAACACCGCGAGCGGCATTTCGCCCTCCACCGCGAGATCTTCACCGACTCAGCCGATCTCCGCCTTCGCACCGTGCAGGTCGCGCACGACAACGAGACGGCACGCCACCTCGCACAGATCACCCGGCTCAAGACGTCGGGCCTCGTTGCCGGGTACGCCGCCGACCACGCCGACGTCGATGCGTACCACCTCGAGGCCTACGAGCGCCTCGCCGCGCTGGCCGAGTTCCGCGGTGGCAACACGACCAGACACACCGATGGTGTCGGCGACCTCGCGGCCGAGATCGGCCACGCCATCGGCCAGACTCCCGAGTGGTGTGAACGCCTGCGACTGGCAGCACGGTTGCACGACATCGGCAAGGTGGCGGTGTCCGACAAGCTGCTGCTCAAGCCCGGTCCGCTCACGATGGCCGAGTTCGACGAGGTCAAACAGCACACGGTGATCGGTCGTCGGCTGCTCTCGGGGGTCTCGACCGAATTGTTCTCCCTCGCCGCCGAGGTGGCCTGGTCACACCACGAGTGGTGGGACGGCACCGGCTACCCGAACGGCATGGACGGGCTCGACATTCCCCTCTCGGGGCGCATCGTCGCGATCGCTGACGTGTACGACTCCCTGGCGACCCGCCGCGTGTACAAGCGTGAGTGGATGCTGGCAGAGTCGGTCCGATTCGTCGTCTCCGGGTCCGGCTCGCAGTTCCAACCCGACCTCGTCGACGCGTTCGTCAGCGTGATGGTCGCACGCCATCCCGACCTGGCCACCGGCTGACCACGGGCTGACCGCCGAACGCTGCGCGGCTCAGCGCAGGGCGTTGATCACCCAGGTCCGCACGAACGTGGCGAGCTCGTCGGGTGTGATCTCGTCGCCCAACCGACCGTTGCGGTACGAGTTGGAGAACGACGACACCGTGCCGAGCACACCGATCGCCACGAGGTCCGCCGGGGCGTCGGCGATCTCGCCCGAGCGCTGGCCGTCCTCGACGAGTTTGCGGACGTCTTCGAGATAGACGCTCGACCCCTCGGCGAGCACCTCGGCGATCTCGTCGTCGGTGCGTTCGACGTCGAGCAACGCGAAGTACGCCGCGTGCGCCGACATGAACCGGACGCTCGCCTCGGCGCCGTCTGCGATGCGCGTGACGACGTCGGTGGTCGGATCCATGGCGACGCCCTGGGCTCGGCGCAGCTGGAGGCGCATGGTGCGGACGAGTTCGGCGAACAGTGCGCCCTTGGTCGGGAAGTACCAGTAGAAGAGGCCCTTGGCGACGCCGGCGTCCTGGCAGATGTCGACGACACGGGTCGCGGAGTAGCCGCGGTCGGCGAAGAGCCGCGCCGCCGCGTCGAGGATCTGTTGCTTGCGTTCTCGCCCGTGTTCGGTGTGCTGTTTCGCGTCGCCCGCGCCGGCACTGACAGTTGTCACAGGCACAGTCCAGCGTTTTCTTGACCCGTCGGTCAAGACGGGCGTGGGGGGATGGGGGCCCAACAGGGTAGAAACGAGGCCATGAGCACGCCTGCTGTCCTGCCCGGTGCCGAGCCGATGTCGCACGACGGCACGTCGTCGACC
The DNA here is from genome assembly GCA_049593815.1 of Ilumatobacteraceae bacterium. Taxonomy (GTDB): domain Bacteria; phylum Actinomycetota; class Acidimicrobiia; order Acidimicrobiales; family Ilumatobacteraceae; genus Sva-07. The sequence continues at coordinate 15,232 of JBAWHL010000396.1, forward strand.
GGTGTCCTGGTCATCCACGGCTTCACCGGCAACCCATCGTCGATGCGTGGCGTCGCCGAGTCCTTGGCCGCCGCCGGTCACCACGTCGAACTTCCTCGACTCCCCGGCCACGGGACCACGGTCGAGGACATGGTGCTCACCGGCTGGTCCGACTGGACCGCCGAGGTCATCGCCGCGCACGAGCGGCTCGCCGCCCGCAGCGACGCCATCGTCGTCGTCGGTTTGAGCATGGGCGGATCGCTGACCCTGTGGTCGGGCCTCGAGCTGGACAAGGTCGTCGGACTCGTCTGCGTCAATCCAGCGACGACGCCACAAGCGGCCGACGTCATCGAGATGCTCGACGAGTTGCTCGCTGATGGCATGGAGATCGCACCGGCCATCGGGAGTGACATCGCCGATCCCGATGTCGAGGAATCCTCCTACGACGGCGCTCCGCTGCGCGCCCTGTTGTCGTTCCAGCGCGAGGGCCTTGCCGTCATGGCCGACCGGTACGGTGAACTCTCGATGCCGCTGTTGCTGATCACGTCGCGCCAGGACCATGTCGTCGAACCGTCCAACAGCGAGCATCTCGCCGCCACCTACGGCGGTGAGGTCGACCACGTCTGGCTCGACCGGAGCTACCACGTGGCGACGCAGGACTACGACCGCGACGACATCATTGCTCGGACCGGAGCGTTCGTCGCCCGGGTGGCGGTGGCCTGACGCATGATGCTCGCCAGCATCCCCAGCCCGTCGTTCAACTCGCTCGACATCGGGCCGTTCAGCCTCAATCTCTACGGCCTGATGATCGCGCTCGGCGTCGTCGCCGCCGTCTGGCTCTTCGGCCGCCGGTTGGAGGAGCGCGAGGTCGGCACCCGCGACGACGCGAGCGCGATCGCCGTCTGGGCGGTGTTGGCCGGGGTGATCGGCGCACGGCTCTACCACGTCGCGACCGACTGGGAGCGTTTCGAGAACGACCTCGGCAAGATCCCCGCGATCTGGCAAGGAGGACTGGGTATTCCCGGCGGGCTCCTGCTCGGCGTTCCCGTTGGGCTCTACCTCGCTCACAAGCGGTCCATCCCGATCGCCGTGGCAGCCACGTGTGCAGCACCGGCGATCCCGCTCGCCCAGGCGATCGGCCGCTGGGGCAACTACTTCAACCAGGAGTTGTACGGCGGCCCGACGGACCTTCCGTGGGGGCTGGAGATCGACGCCGCCCACATGGACACCTCGCTCTACGCCGTCGGCACGACGTTCCATCCGACGTTCCTCTACGAATCACTGTGGAGCCTCGGACTGTGCCTGCTGCTGCTGTGGATCGACAAGCGGATCAGGCCGGCCCCCGGCCAGCTCTTCGTCATGTACGTCATCGGCTACGGCGTCGGACGATTCTGGGTCGAGGGCATGCGCATCGACGACGCCGATCATCTCGGCGGACTGCGTTGGAACCAGTGGGTCGCGCTCGGCGCAGTGGTGCTCGGCGTGATCGTTCTGCTCTGGATGCGCAAGCACCCGATCGCCGAACCGGAACCGGCGATGGCCGTCTCGACCGATGGCGTCGAGACCGCCGACGACCGCGATGGGCCGCACGAGAGCGAGACGCTCGATGACCTCGCCGACGCCGAGGGTGCGGCCGAGCTCCGCGCGATCGATGGCACCGACGCGGCTGGCGCCGATCTCAGCGACGACGACTGACCGTCCAGAGGGTCGGACGCCGGGTCAGGCCGGGAGCCGAGCTCCGGTCTTCGTGTCGAAGAGATGGATGCCCGCAGGATTCGGGACCAGGCTGATCCGGTCCCCGGTCTGCAACAGGCTCAGACCATCGGTCCGGGCCACGACTTCGTGGTCGGTGCCGTCGGCGACGCAGTAGAGGAACGCCTCCGATCCGAGTTCCTCGACGAAGCGCACGGTCGCGTTGAGGCCGCCCTCAGCGGCGATCGTGAGGTCGCCGGGTCGTACCCCCACGGTCACCGATGCCGACGTGAGCGCTTCGAGTTGTTCCGGCGTCAGCGGCACGGACAGCGTTCCGTAGGTGGCGCCGCCCTCGCCGCTGCGGGCCGGCAGCAGGTTCATCGACGGGGAGCCGATGAAGCCGGCGACGAACTCGTTGACCGGATGGGTGAAGAGGTCTCGCGGTGACGCGCACTGTTGCAACACGCCGTTGTGCATGACGGCCACGCGGTCGCCCATCGTCATCGCCTCGATCTGGTCGTGGGTCACGTAGACGGTGGTGACGCCGAGGTCGCGCTGGAGCGCGGCGATCTGGGTCCTGGTCTGCACCCGCAACTTCGCGTCGAGGTTCGACAGGGGCTCGTCCATCAGGAACACCTGTGGCTCGCGCACGATCGCCCGACCCATTGCGACACGCTGGCGCTGGCCGCCGGAGAGCTTCGCCGGCTTGCGATCGAGCAACTCCTCGAGGTCGAGGATGCGTGCCGCCCTGAGGACGCGCTCGCGGCGCTCGGCCTTGGGCACCTTCTTCACCTTGAGGTGGAAGCCGATGTTCTCCGCGACGGTCATGTGCGGGTACAGCGCGTAGGACTGGAAGACCATGGCGATGTCGCGGTCCTGCGGTGCGTCGTGTGTGACGTCGGCGTCGCCGATGTGGATCTCGCCGGCGTCGACCGGTTCGAGGCCGGCGAGCATGCGCAGGGTGGTCGACTTGCCGCAGCCGGACGGCCCCACGAGGACGAGGAACTCCCCGTCGCCGATCTCGAGGTCGAGCGCATCGACGGCCGGGGCATCGGTACCCGGGTAGACCCGGCTCGCTCGCTGGAAGGTGACGGTGGCCAACAGGTGCTCCTTGTGGTCGCCCGAGTTCCCCGAATGGGGGGTGGGAGAGTGGTCGGGTGCGGTGCCACCATCATGGCCCGTCGATGGCGCCGCCCGCGCACTGCGTTGGCTGACGTGCTCAACTGTCGTCGTGTCAGAACGAGTGCTGCTCCACGGATCGTCCTTCGATGTCATCGTCGACGTCGCGACCCCCACGCCGACCATCGAGTACTGGGGCCCGCCGCTCGGGGAGCATGTCGACCTCGACGCGATCGCGATCGCCGCTGGGCGTCCCGCTGTCGCAGGTGCGCTGTCGCAGGTGGCGCCGGTCAGCATCGTCCCCCTGCACGCCGACGGCTTCGCCGGGCGACCGGGAATCGTCGGGCATCGTGGAGGTGGCCGGGCATGGGCACCTCGGTTCGAGCCGGTCAGCCATCGGCTCGCGGGAACCGAGCTGACGATCGAATCGGTCGACGACGAAGCCGGACTCGAGCTGCTGACGGTGATCGAGGTCGAGCACACGCTCGCTGTCGCCGTGACGCTGACGAACCGGGCCGACCGTCGCTACTCGCTCGACGCGCTCACGGTGACGTTGCCGCTGCCCGACCATGCCGCCGAACTGTTGACCTTCGAAGGTCGCTGGTCGCGCGAGTTCAACCCGGTGCGCCAGGCGTGGCCGCGCGGCGCGGTGCTCGCGGAGAACCGTCGTGGGCGGACATCGCACGAACACCCGCCGCTCGTGTTCGCCGGCAGCGCCGGGTTCGGCGAGTGGTCGGGGGAGGTCTGGGGGATGCACGTCGCGTGGAGTGGCAACCACGCGCTGCTCGCCGACTGCATGAGCGATGGCCGGCGCTATCTCCAAGGAGGCGAGTTGCTGCACCCCGGCGAACTGGTGCTCGAGGCCGGCGAGTCGTACACGACGCCGACGATCGTCGGCGTGCACGCCGAGCGCGGGCTGACACCGGCGACGTGGGGATTCCATCGAGCGGTCCGCTCGAGTCCGGCCCATCCGGCGACGCCGCGCCCGGTGCTGTTGAACACGTGGGAGGCGGTCTACTTCGATCACGACATGACGGTGCTGCGCGAGCTCGCCGACGTTGCTGCGAGTGTCGGCGTCGAACGGTTCGTTCTCGACGACGGATGGTTCGGCGGACGCCGAGACGACACCGCTGGGCTCGGGGACTGGTGGGTCTCACCCGACGTCCACCCCGACGGTCTCGGGCCGCTGATCGACCACGTCCGCGGCCTCGGGATGGAGTTCGGGATCTGGGTCGAACCCGAGATGGTGAATCCCGACAGCGACATGTTCCGCGAGCATCCGGCGTGGGCGCTGGTCACCGAGGGCTACGAACCCGTCGTCGGACGGCATCAGCTCGTCGTCGACCTCGGGGTGGCCGAGGCGTTCGACCACATTCTCGGCCAGCTCGACGCATTGCTCGCAGACCACGACATCGCCTTCGTCAAGTGGGACATGAACCGTGATCACGTGCAGGGTTCCGGGGCGACCGGGGCTGCGGGCACACACGCTCAGACCGTCGCCCTGTACGCCTTGCTCGACGAACTCCGTCGACGGCACCCGACGGTGGAGTTCGAATCGTGCGCCAGCGGCGGTGGCCGCGTCGATCACGAGATCCTGCAACGTGCCGAGCGGGTGTGGACGAGCGATTGCAACGATGCGCTCGAACGTCAGACGATCCAGCACGGTGCGTCGATGTTGATTCCTCCCGAGGTCATGGGCGCGCACATCGGGCCGAGGCGCTCGCACACGACGGGACGGATGCATCGGCTCGCGTTCCGCACCGCCACGGCGATGTTCGGGCACCTGGGGATCGAGTGGAACGTCGCTCGTCTCGAGGCCGACGAACGCGCAGCTCTCGCGGATGCGGTCGCGTTGCACAAGCGGTTCCGTCCGTTGCTGCACAGCGGCGACGTCGTGCGATTCGACACGCCCGACGAGTATCTGGCCCACGGGGTGTACGCGGCCGACCGCTCCGAGGGGCTGGTGTCGTGGGCCCAACTCGCGAGTTCGGCGAGCCTCACCCCGCCGCAGTTCCGACTGCCCGGCCTCGACCCCGACCGCCGCTACGTCATCGAGCCGGTGCCGCTCCCCGGCGAGCGCTGGGGTGCTGCCTACCTCCAGCCGGCGTGGCTGGTCGACGGACTCGAACTCACCGGCCGCCAACTCGCCACCCACGGCCTGCGTCCCCCGACGCTCCACCCCGAGTCCGCCATCCTCCTCCACCTCACCGCCGCCACCTGACCCCGATCCGGCGAGGCTCGGTGGGTGGAGGATCTAACGTGCTCCGGATGGGGCAGCCTGTCGACAGACGTGGCGACCCGTCGGATTCGGCGTCGCCCACACGATGGTGGGCGCTCGCTGCGCTGATACCGCTCGGGTTGTTCGCCACATCCGGAGCGATCGCCGCGGGGTCGTTGCAGACGCGGTTGTACTTCGCCGGCACCCCCGAGCGGTGGCTCGCGGTGGTCGGTTCGGCGGGTGACCTCGGCGACCTCAGGCTCGCGATGGGCGTCGACCTCGCATTCGCGTCGTCGTTCGCCGTCGTCGGCTACCTCCTCATGCGCACCGGACTGCGTCACTGGGCTCCCGATCGGCGCCGGCGATTCGGGTACTGGCGGGTGCTCCCGTACACCGCGGTCGTCGCCGGTGTGCTCGACCTCGTGGAGACGTCGGGGCAGTTGATCTGGCTCGAGTCCACGGCGCCGCCGAGCGCGGTCACGCTCGTGATCGCCGTCGTTGCGTGGTGGAAGTGGATCGCGTACATCGTCGCACTGGTCGGAGTGTTCGGTCTCGTGATCGGGCCCGCCCTGGCTCCGATCCTCCGCCCGACGCTGCGAGGTGTGTTCGGTTCGCTCGACCACGGTCTCGGTGAGCCGTTGCGCCCGGACGACCCGGTCGGCCGCGACCAACGCACCGGATCGGTCGGCATCTGCGCCTCGGGTGGAGGGATCCGCTCGTCGAGCGTGATGATCGGGGCATTCCGTGGCCTCGCCGCGGACGGCACCTTCGAACGCGCTCGTTGGCTGCATGCCGTCTCCGGTGGCGGGTACACAGCGGCCGGGTGGCGGGTGTCGAGCGTCGCCCGTGAGGAGACCGATCTCTTCGGTGCGAAGCACCCGTGGTATCGCAGCGTGCGACAGCGCCGTCGATACCTGGACAACGGTTGGGGCGCGCTCGTCGGCGGGGTGCTCGGCGCGATCGTGCGCACGGTGGCGGTGTTCGGCGCGGTCCTGTCCGTTGCCGTCGTTGCCGGCTGGGTGCTCGGCGCGCTCGTTCGCACGTGGGCGATCCACGAGTCGTTCTCCAACCTCGACGGCGGTGGTGCCACGACGTGGTCCGATCTGACCGCGTGGCGGCTGGCCATCCCCGGGGTCGTGCTCCTCGCCGTCGCCGTGGTCGCGCTGGTCGTTGCACGAACCCGATCCGATGAGGGGTTCCGACGCCGTGCCGATGCGATCGCACTGGTCTCAGGTGGCGTCGGACTCGGGCTGCTCGCGCTGCTCGTCGGCGCGCCGATCGCGATCCGCTATGGCCGACCGACCCTCGAGAGCCTGATCGGCCAGACCGCCGAGGCCAACGCCGGATGGCTCGGTCTGCTGTCCGCGATCGGAGTCGTGACCGCCGTGCGACAGTTGCTCACCTCGGAACTCAAGAAGCGATGGAGTCGGCTCGGCGGGGTGGCGTTGGCGTTCGGTCTGTTGCTCCTCGCGGGAAAGGTTGCCGACGATCGAGCGAACATGGACGGATTCTTCTCCGCGCCGTGGGTGCTGTTCGCCGCTGTCGCGTGGATCGTGCTGCTCGAGATCCCGCCGTCGCACCGGCTGACGCTGAACGGGGTGTACCGCAAGCGTCTCGCGACGACCTTCTGTCTCGGACCGGGCGAGTCCGTGCCGCTCGACCCGGTCGGGTACGCCGACGAGCCCGACTGGGCGGCGTATCGCTCGTCGCCAGGGCCTGAACTCGTGCTGTGCGGAACGTCGCACTCCACCCGCCTGCAGATCGGCGGGCTCCGGGCGCTCGGGTTCACGTTCCGGCCCGAGGGGGTGACACTGCACGACGGCGTCTCCGCCCCATGGAGCAGCTACCCCTCGGGATCGTGGTGGGACGGATACCCGCGAGGGTGGATCGTGTCACGGTCGATGGCGCTCACGGGTGCCGCGTTCGCGTCTGCGATGGGCCGGCAATCGTTCGGCTCGACCAACGCGCTGCTCGCAGCGGTGAACCTCCGGCTCGGGATGTGGGTGCCGAACCCGCGCTTTCCCGAGTGGTTCGTCGACCGAGACACGTCGCCGCGGGTGCATCTCGGGTACTTCGCGAAGGAACTCCTCAACCGGTACCACCCCGACCGCGATCCGTTCGTCTACGTGGCTGACGGTGGACACCGTGAGAACCTCGGGCTGGTCGAGCAGCTCCGTGAACAACCGTCGTTGTCGATCGTCCTCGACGCGAGCGGTGACCGGCCAGGAGCGTTCACGACACTGAAGCAGGCCGTCGAGTTGGCGGGCATCGAACTCGGTGTCGAGGTGGACGTCGACTTCGGTCCGATCGCGCCGCGACCCGACGACGAGCCGCTCGACTGCGTCACCACGGGCCTGATCACCTACGCCGACGGGACCACGGGGCGTCTGATCAACGCCAAGGCGCAGATCAGCGACAGGACCCCCGTGCACATACGGCAGTTCGCTGCGGCGCACCCGCCGTTCCCCGACTATTCGACCGGCGATCAGTTTCTCGCCGCCGAGGAGTTCGATCATCTCGTCGAGCTCGGCGAGCACCTCGCGGAGCGAATCGCGGCGATCACCTGAGTGGGGTTGCCCGCTCGGGGCATCGCTCGAAACGGCCGATGGCTCAGCTCGTCCGGGCGACGCCGCGAAACCGGAGCGGTCGCTCCGCGAGCTCCTCGGTGTAGTGGGCGGCCCACCCGGCGATGCGTGCGATCGCGAACACCGGGGTGTCGGGGTCGAGCCCGCTGGTCCAGGTCAGTGCACCGAGTGCGAGGTCGACGTTCGGTCGGTGCGGCAGGACCCGGCCGACTTCGGCGATCACGTGGTCGACGAGGTCGAGCTTGGTGCCGGACGGATCGAGCGGGGCAGTCGCATCCATCAACGGACCGAACCGAGGATCGACACCCCGGTAGACCTTGTGACCGAACCCGGGGATCAGTCGACCCTCTCGTCGGTATCGAGTGACCACCGGTGCGGGTTCCTCGCGGGCGCACTCCATCAGGAAGTGGTGCACCTCGTCCGACGCGGAGCCGTGCAGCCGACCGTCGACGCTCGCCAGCCCCGCGGCGATCGCCGCGTACGGGGAGGTGCGTACCGAAGCGGCGATGCGGACGGCGAGTGTGCTCGTGGCGAGCTCATGGTCCGCCAACAGCCCGAGCGCGGTGTCGATGGCGTCCACGAGTGCCGGATCGGGTCGTCGTCGCCACGCCTGCGTGAGGCGGAGTGCATACGGGCCGGTCTTGCGCGGTGAGCCCAGCACGCTGGGGATGACCGTCAGCAGTCGTCGAGCCGCGTCGGCCGCTTCGTCGTTCGGGTGCGCGCCGTCGAGCAGGTGAGCGGCGATCGCGAGGCGGCCGAGCGGCGCGCCGGGAGCTGCCGAGGCGAGCGAGCAGCCGGAGATGTCGTCGGTGCGTGCAGCGGGCCAGGTCGTGTTCGACGGGATGTGCGGGCTCGCCGCCGTCGACCACAACAATTCGGCGACGTCCTCGAAGCCGTGGTCACGAACCAGTTCGGCGACATCGAACCCGCGATAGCGGAGCATCGTCTCGCTCATCGCGGTCACCTCGGAGGTGATCTGGACGTCGATGGTCGGACGAGGGCCCGGTGTCGCTCGGCGGCTCCGTTCGGCCAGACGCTCGACCTCGTCCCGAGCGAACAGCGACGTTCGGCCGTCACTTCCGGTCGTGCGCGTGAGGCGACCGCGACTGACGTAGGCGTACAGCGTTGCCTTGGACACGCCGAGGACATCGGCTGCCTCGGTGGACTTGATGAGCGTGCTCACCCCGTCATGATGGGTCGGTCTGGTTGATCCGTCAACGTTGATCGAATCAATGTTGATGAGTCGAGGTCGGCGGCGGACACTGGACGCATGGCAACAGACCTGATCGACGTACCGGCCGGACTCAACGGCGTGGTGGCAGCAGACACGGCAATCGGCGCGGTCGACGGTGACCGTGGGTTCTTCCACTACGGCGGCATCGATGCGACCGTGCTGGCCCGCACCCGCAGCTTCGAGGACGTGTGGTTCCTGGTTCGTGATGGGCGACTGCCCGACGCGGACGAGTCCGCCGCCTTCCGCTCCGAGGTCGCGGAACTCCGTGTCCTGCCAGCGGAGATCGTGCCGCTGATCGAGCTGGTGGCAACGACGGACTCGTCGATGCTGTCGAAGTTGCGTGCGGTGCTGTCGGTCGTGGCAGGTCCGCTGGGGTTGAGCCCCGTGATCGACGTCGACGACGTCGCCCGCCGTGACCAGACGCTGCGGCTCGCGGCGCTCGTCCCCTCGATCCTCGCTGCATTTCACCGCTCGGCGGCGGGCCTCCCCCTCGTCGTCCCCGATCCGACGTTGGGCCATGCGGCGGCGTACCTGCACCAGACCACCGGCGTCGTTCCCACGCCGGTGGCGGCGCGGGCGGTCGAGCAGTACATGATTCTCACGATCGATCACGGCTTCAACGCCTCGACCTTCACGGCTCGCGTCGTCGCGTCGACCGGTGCAGACCCTGCCGATGCGGTGTGCGCCGCGCTCGGGGCGCTCGCGGGTCCGTTGCACGGCGGTGCGCCGAGCCGAGCGCTCGACGCCCTGGACGAGATCGGGACCGTCGACCACGCCGCCGACTGGGTGCGTGCCCAGGTCGGCGCCGGACAGCGGATCATGGGATTCGGCCACGCCGTGTATCGCGCCCCGGATCCGCGTTCGGCGCTGCTGCGCGAGGTCGCCGAGCGCCTCGGTGGCGATCTCGTCGACCTGGCGACCGCGGTCGAGGCCGAGATCCTGGTCACGCTGGCCGAGCTCAAGCCCGGCCGACCCCTGCCGAGCAACGTCGAGTTCTACGCCGGGGTCGTGATGGAGACCGCTGGGCTCCCGCGGTCGATGTTCACCCCGACGTTCGCCGTCAGCCGCACCGTCGGCTGGTGCGCCCACATCGTCGAACAGGCCGCAGCCGCCAAACTCATCCGCCCCTCCTCCCGCTACACCGGCCCCACCCCCACCGTCCCCTAGCCCCGCCCCGCCCGACGTTCGCCGTCAGCCGCACCGTCGGCTGGCGCGCGCCCACCGTTTTCGGGAGGGGGCGGGGAGGGCCGGACAACGCTGATGGGGGTGCGAACGGGTGGCGGGTAGCCTCGGCGGTCGTGTCCGACCGCATCACCCCCGAGGCCGTCGCAAAGGTGGCCAAGCTCGCTCGGCTGTCCCTGAGCGACGCCGAACTGCAGCAGGCGACCCACGAATTGAGCGACATGCTCGATCACTTCGCCGACATCGACGCGCTCGATCTCGACGACGTGGAGCCGATGACCCACCCGACACCGATCGCCAACGTGATGCGCGAGGACGTCGTGCTGCCCGGACTCGACCGTGACGAGGTGCTCGCCGCCGCACCCGCAGCCGAGGACGGCCGGTTCCGTGTGCCACCGATCATCGGGTTGGACGACTGATCATGACCGACCCAGCACCACGCCCAGCCTCCGCCGTCGAGATCGCCAGCGCCGTTCGCGCGGGCACGATGACCGCCGCATCCGTCGTCGAAGCGAACCTCGCCGAGATCGACCGGCTCGAGCTCGACATCCACGCCTTCAACCTGGTCCTCGCTGCCGAAGCCAAGCAGCGAGCCGCGGAGATCGACGCTGCAGTTGCCGCCGGCGACGACGTCGGTCCGCTCGCCGGGGTCACGGTCGCGCTCAAGGACAACATGTGCACCCGGGGCATCCCGACGACCTGCTCGTCGAAGATCCTCGACGGGTGGGAGCCGCCCTATGACGCCACGATCGTCACCAAGCTCCGAGACGCCGGTGCGGTGGTCATCGGCAAGACGAACCTCGACGAGTTCGCCATGGGCTCGAGCACCGAGAACTCGGCATTCGGAGCGACACGCAACCCGCGTGACCTCAGCCGCGTGCCTGGCGGATCGAGCGGCGGGTCGGCCGCGGCCGTCGCCGCGGAGTTCGCCACCGTCAGCCTCGGCTCCGACACCGGCGGGTCGATCCGCCAGCCCGCCGCGCTGTGTGGCGTCGTGGGTGTCAAGCCGACCTACGGCGCGGTCAGCCGGTACGGACTGGTCGCCTTCGCCTCGAGCCTCGATCAGATCGGACCATTCGCCAACGACGTCGCCGATGCGGCGCTCGTGCTCGAAGCCGTGTCCGGACACGATCCGATGGACTCGACGTCGATCGAGCAGGGTCCGCTGTCGTTGCTCGCGGAACTCGACCGTGGCGTCGAGGGTCTGCGGGTCGGCCGCATCACCGACCTCCCCGCAGGTGCGAGCCCCGACGTGGCGGCTCGTCTGGAGGAGGCGTTCGACGCGCTCCAGGCTGAGGGCGCGCAGATCGTCGACGTCGAGGTGCCCGCGTTCACGTACGGCCTCACCGCCTACTACCTGATCGCGCCCGCCGAGGCGTCGAGCAACCTCGCCCGCTACGACGGCGTTCGCTTCGGGCACCGTGTCGAGGCGGCCGACACGAACGCCATGTACATGGCGACTCGCACCGACGGCTTCGGCGACGAGGTGAAGCGCCGCATCATGCTCGGCACCTACGCCCTGTCCGCTGGCTACTACGACGCCTACTACGGCCGTGCGCTCAAGGTGCGCCGTCGGATCGCGGCCGACTTCGCACGGGCATACGAGCAGGTCGACGTGTTGCTGACGCCGGCCTCCCCGACGGTCGCATTCGCCCTCGGTGACAAGACGTCCGACCCGATGTCGATGTACCTGTGTGACACCTACACGATCCCATCGAACCTCACCGGCGACCCGGGCATGAGCGTGCCCTTCGGTACCGGCGACGGTGGCCTCCCGGTCGGGATCCAGATCCTCGCTCCGGCACTGGGCGAGCCGGTCATGTTCCGAACCGCCGCCGAACTCGAACGGAGGTCGCCGACGTGACCAGCCAACCATCACGCCAGGGGGCCGCCCCCACTCGTGACACGTCGCACGACGTGTGGACCTTCAACGGCTGGGAGATGGTCGTCGGACTCGAGGTCCACGTCGAACTGGCCACCGCGACCAAACTGTTCTCCGCCTCGCCGAATCGGTTCGGCGACGAGCCCAACACGAACATCGACCCGGTGACACTCGGGTTGCCCGGCGCGCTGCCCGTGCTGAACCGTCAGGCCGTCGAGCTGGCGATGCGGTTGGGGTTGGCGGTCAACTGCACGATCCAGCGCTCGACGTTCGCCAGGAAGAACTACTTCTACCCGGACATGCCCAAGGCGTACCAGATCAGCCAGTACGACCAGCCGATCTGCATCGACGGTTGGCTCGATCTCCCCGACGGATTCCGTGTCGGCATCGAGCGGGCCCACCTCGAGGAGGACACGGGCAAGTCCACCCACGTCGGTGGCACCGGCGGCCGCATCCACGGCAGCGACCACTCGCTGATCGACTTCAACCGTGCTGGTGTCCCGCTCGTGGAGATCGTCAGTCGTCCGGACATCCGCACGCCCGAGCAGGCCAAGGCCTACGTGAGTGAGCTGCGGGCGATCCTCGTCGCCGTCGGGGCGTCCGACGCGAAGATGGAAGAGGGCTCGATGCGCGTCGACGCGAACGTCAGCGTCCGCCGCCCCGGCGACGAGTTCGGCACACGCTGCGAGATCAAGAACGTCAACTCGGTGCGCTCCGTCGGCCGGGCGATCGACTACGAGGCGCAACGCCAGATCGGCATGCTCGAAGCCGGCGAGACCATTCGCCAGGAGACCCGTCACTGGAACGAGACCGACGGTCGGACCCACACCTTGCGCAGCAAGGAGGACGCCGACGACTACCGGTACTTCCAGGAGCCCGACCTCGTCGTCGTCGACCCCGGCACCGAGTGGATCGAACGGGTGCGTGCGGCGCTGCCGGTGCTGCCGGCCGCTCGGCGCGTGCTGCTCGCCGAAGCGACCGGGCAAGCCACCGATTCCGAGGCCGTGCTCGTGGTCACCGATCGCGATCAGGACGCGTACGTCCTCGCCGTCGGCGATGCGGGCGGCGATGTCGGCCGCGCGCTCGTCCACGTGAAAGAGGCGTTCGCCGATGCCGGCGACCAGCCCGACGTGCCGGCAAGCGACCTCGCCACGCTCACCCGACTGGAAGTCGACGGGAAGCTGACCGCGACACAGGCCAAGCAGGTTCTCGCGGAGATCGTCGCCAACGGCGGCGGTGACGCCGAAGCGATCGCTGCGACCAAGGGGTTCGAGGCGATGGACTCCTCGGAACTGGAGTCGATGGTCGATGCCGCGATCGTCGCACAGCCGGACGCGTGGGCCACGTTCTGCGCCGGAGAGAACAAGGCGATGGGCGCACTCGTGGGCGCGGTCATGAAGGCGTCGAAGGGGCAAGCCGACGGCAAGGCCGTCACCGCGCTGCTCAACGCCCGCAAATCGTCGCGCTGATCGTCATCTCCTCGATTCGCGAACGGTTGGACAGCACCTGTTGTCTGCCAGTCTGCGCACGTGCCAGGGGGCAGACCCCAAACGTGACTCCTTCGTCGTCACGTTCGGGTTCTGACCCCGACTCGTCGGTGCGTCGCCACGATCAGCACACTCGGTGCATGGACTTCGAGATCCCCGCTGACATCCAGGACACGCTCGATCAGCTCGATGCGTTCATCGACGCCGAGATCAAGCCGCTCGAGCAGCAGGACGACAACATCCGCTTCTTCGACCATCGTCGGGAGTGGGCGCGCACCGACTTCGACAACGACGGTGTCCCGCGGGCCGACTGGGAGGCGTTGCTGCGCGAGATGCGACGCCGTGCCGACGCCGCTGGTTGGCTCCGGCTCGCGCTGCCGGAGGAGTTCGGCGGCCAGGATGCGAGCAACGTGAAGATGGCGGTCATCCGTGAGCACCTGGCGACGAAGGGCCTGGGTCTCCACAACGACCTGCAGAACGAATCGTCGATCGTCGGCAACTTCCCGACCGTGCTGATGATGCGTGACTTCGGGACCGAACAGCAGAAGCAGGACTGGATGCCCGGCTTCCTGGACGGCACCCGACGTCTCGCCTTCGGCCTCACGGAGCCGAACCACGGCAGCGACGCGACGTACATGGAGACGACAGCGACCCGTGACGGTGACGAATGGGTCATCAGCGGCATGAAGCGTTGGAACTCGGGGCTGCACCACGCGACCCACGACATCATCTTCGCTCGCACGTCCGGGGAGGACGGCAGCCCGAAGGGCGTGAGCGCGTTCCTCGTCCCCACCGATGCGCCTGGATTCAAGGTCGAGTTCTTCTGGTGGACCTTCAACATGCCGACCGATCACGCCGAGGTCAGCCTGACCGACGTGCGAGTTCCTGCCGACGCGCTGTTCGGCGAGGTCGACCGTGGCCTCGAGCTCGCACAACACTTCGTCCACGAGAACCGGATCCGCCAGGCCGCCTCGTCACTCGGCGCCGCTCAATACTGCATCAACGAGGCCGTCGCCTACGCCAATCAGCGCGTGACGTGGGGCAAGAAGCTGTCGACGAATCAGGGCATCCAGTTTCCCCTCGTCGAGCTGCACACCGAGGCCGCGATGCTCCGCCAGCTCGTGCGCTACACGGCGTCGATGCTCGACAAGAAGCACCACATGGAGGTCACCCACCTCGTGTCGATGTGCAACTACCGGGCGAACCGTCTGGCCTGCGATGCGGCGGATCGGGCGATGCAGACCTGCGGCGGAGTCGGCTACTCGCGCCACATGCCGTTCGAGCACATCTACCGGCACCATCGTCGCTACCGGATCACCGAGGGTTCCGAGGAGATCCAGATGCGCAAGGTCGGCCAGCACCTCTTCGGTTTCGGCCGCAAGTAGCCGAAGCCGCGGGTGTCGGCGGCGGTCAGCGTTCGCCGAGGCCGACGTGTCGCGCCATCGCGAGCGCGGCGTCGGCGTAGAGGACGCCGTCGTCCGCGACGAGGTTGCGCGTCTGGCCGAAGAGTTCGAAGGTCAGCAACCCGAACATCTGGGTCCATGCCGTCATCGTGATCAGGAAGGTCTCGTTGGAGACGGTCTCGTCGAGTTCGATCTCGGCGCGGATGGCATCGAAGGATGCGGCGGTCGTCGGGCTCAGAGCTGACGGTGACGTCGGGGGAGTGATCGCTCCGTCGCGAGCGGCGTCCTGCACGATCGTGACGAGCAGGCGCGGCACGCGCGTGCCCGGGCCGATCGTGTCCTCGGGAGCGGCGTAGCCCGGAATCGGGGTTCCGAAGACCAGCGCGTAGTCGTGTGGATGGGCGAGCGCCCACTCCCGCACCGCCACCGCTGCGTTCACCCAGCGTGTCGCAGGTGGCAGGTCGCGGCTCGCGGCGATGTCGCGCTCCAGGTGGTCGCCGATCGAGTCGAAGGCGTCGATGATCAAGGCGGTGAGCAGGGCGTCGCGGCTGTCGAAGTAGCGGTACATCGCCGACGAGGCCATGCCGAGGTCCCGTGCGACCGCGCGCAGGGACAGTGCGGCGGCACCATCGGCGGCCAACTGGGTGCCGGCCGAGGCGAGGATGGCAGCACGGATCTCCTTGCGCGCACGGGCCCGCGCTCCCTCGACGATGGGTGCGGTCGATCCGTCGTTGCTCGCCATGGACACCAGTATGTCAGATCGCCGCTCAAAAATGAGAGCAGTGCTCTTGCTTTCCGTTCGCTGGATGTGTACGGTGATCCGAAACAAGAGCAGTGCTCTCGAAAGGAGCCATCGTGACGATCCACACCACCACCACCGCCACCCCCACCATCTCCAGCATCCCGCACGACACGGGAGGCGCAGCCGTCGCATCGGGGGCAACACCGGCCGCGCCCGACCGCCATCTCGAGGTCGACTGGTTCACCCGCCACGTGTTCAACCCCATCGTGTCGCGCCTCACCAGGTGGGGCGTGAGCCTGTACGGCTCGCGCATCCTCGCTGTCGCGGGGCGCACCTCGGGCGAGATGCGCACGGTGCCGGTCAACCCGCTGACGATCGACGGACAGCGCTACCTCGTCGCTCCGCGCGGCGTCACGCAATGGGTGCGCAACCTTCGAGTCGCCGGTCGATGCGAACTGCGGCTCGGCCGCCGCATCGAGCACGTCGAGGCCGTCGAGGTCCGCGACGCCGACAAGCCCGAGATCCTGCGTGCCTACCTGGCGAAGTGGAAGTGGGAGGTCGGCAAGTTCTTCGACGGCCTCGGGCCCGATGCGTCCGACGAGGAGCTCCTCGCTGCAGCGTCGAAGCACCCGATCTTCGTCGTCACACCGGCGGACGTGCCGGGACAGGACCTCGGCGCCCGCTGACACGCATGATGGGCCAGCCGATGGGGCGCCCGGCCGGGGAAACCGGCGGGGTGGGCGTGGATCCTCGAGTCCCGCTCGTGCGGAGGCGATCGGGCTCCCTGGTCAGACGGTGACGGGCGGTGCGGGCTGGCGATCGACCAGGACGAACCCCGCGAGGACGTCGGAGTACTTCGTGGCCAGGGGTCCGATGATGGCAGTGACGAGCACGTACCCCGCGGCGAGCGCGCCGAGTTCGGGACCGTCGACGAGGCTGGACCCGAGCGCCGCGATGACGATCGAGAACTCGCCACGGGCCATCAACACCGTGCCGGCGCGAAGGCGACCCCTGGGGCCGACGCCCGCGCGGCGGGCCGCATACCAACCGGTCATGATCTTCGTCGCCGAGGTCACGACCGCGAGGGCGATCGCCGGGACGGCAGCGGCGAGCAGGTCGGCCGGGTCGATCTGGAACGAGAAGAACAGGAAGAACGTCGCAGCGAACAGGTCCCGCAGCGGGAAGATGAGTGTGCTCGCCCGACGCTCGGCACGCCCGGACAACGCGAGACCGACGAGGAAGGCACCGATCGCGCCCGACACCTCCAGTCGCTGTGCGATCCCAGCGACGAGCAGCGTGATGCCGAACACCGTGAGCAGGAACGCCTCGTCGGATCCACCGGCGATCAGGTCGCTCAGGCGGCGTCCGTACCGCAGCGCGGCGAGCAGGATCACGGTGACCGCTGCAAGGGCGATGCCGACGCTCGTGAGTGTCGCCAGCATCGTTCCGCCGACGATCAGGGCGGCGACGACCGGCAGATAGACCGCCATCGCGAGGTCCTCGATGACGAGCAGGTTGAGCACGACCGGGGTTTCGCGATACCCGAGCCGACCGAGGTCGGACAGCACCTTGGAGATCACTCCGGACGAGGAGATCCACGTGACGCCGCCGAGCAACACGGCCGCCAGCGGGTCCCACCCGAGGATCAGGCCGAGCGCGACGCCGGGCAACGCGTTGAGCGCCATGTCGAGGAGTCCGGGAGCGATACCGGTGCGCAGCCCGTCGCGGAGTTCCCCTTCCGAATACTCCAGCCCGAGGGTGAACAACAGCAACAGCACGCCGATCTCGGCGGCGATCTCGAAGAACTCGCGGGTCACGTCGACCTGGGCGACCCCCCCTTCGCCGAGGGCGAGCCCGGCGACGAGATACAACGGGATCGCCGTCAGGCCGAACCGTCCGGCGAGCCGCGCCAGCAGAGCGAGCCCGAGGATCAGCGCGCCGATCTCGACGAACGCGATGGCGACCTCGCTCGATCCGGCAGCGATCAGCATGGTGGCATGCCGCTCAGTCGCGGATGAGTTCGCGCATCGCCGCGAGCCCATCGGTCGTACCGACGGCGACGACGACGTCGTGCGCGAGGAGCCCGAAGTCGGGGCCAGGAGCCGGAATGGACTGGCCGCCGCGGATCACGGCAACGATCGACGAACCGGTCTTCGTGCGATACATGCCGTCACCGATCGTCGACGTGGCCGCCGGCGAGGCCGGCCCGATCTCGATCCACTCGATGGCGAGCCCCTCGATCTCCTGTTGCACCGCGGAGACGGCCTCGGTCACCTGGCTGGCACCGAGCAGTTCGGACACGGTGCGCGTGTCGTCGGCGGACAGCGTGACAATCGAGCGGCACGCATCGGGGTCGTCGGCGTCGTACACCAGGATCTCGCGTCGACCGTCGTGGCGGACCAGGACACCGAGGTCCTGGCCGTCGCCGGTGGTGAACTCGTGTCGGACGCCGACACCCGGCAACTTGATCTCTCGCACTTCGGCCATGGGCCCATTGTGGCATTCGTTCCCCGTGATCCCTGCGGCCACCGTTCCAGGGGCTCGAGCGGCAGCACCACGAAGGGGTGTGGACAGCACCAGGTTCGAGATGGTCTCGCACCACTACCGTGCACGACATGAGTGATGGTTCGGACAACATCGAGACACCGGTCGACGTCAAGCCGCGGTCGCGCGACGTCACCGACGGCATGCAGAAGGCGCCATCTCGGTCGATGCTGCGCGCGGTCGGCATGGGCGACGGCGACTGGGAGAAGCCCCAGGTTGCCATTGCGTCCTCGTGGAACGAAGTGACCCCGTGCAACATGACGCTGCGCAAGCTCGCCGAGCACGCCAAGGTCGGCGTGCGCGAGGCCGGTGGCTTCCCGATGGAGTTCGGCACGATCACCGTGAGCGACGGCATCTCGATGGGCCACGAAGGCATGCGCGCCTCGCTCGTGTCCCGCGAGGTCATCACGGACTCCGTCGAGACCGTGATGCACGCCGAGCGGTTCGACGGCTTCGTCGGCCTCGCGGGCTGCGACAAGTCGATCCCCGGCATGTTGATGGCTGCGGCCCGTCTCGACCTCGCCAGCGTGTTCGTCTACAACGGCTCGATCATGCCGGG
>JBAWHL010000397.1:0-19309 GCA_049593815.1 Ilumatobacteraceae bacterium
CCCCCGTTGCGCTGGGCGCAACGCCGGCTCAGAAGAACGGACGTGGGGTTCGGGCGGGCCTCGTCGAGGTCAGCCGAAGATGTAGTTCGTCTCCTTGACGACGTCCATGGTGGCGCTGCTGGCGACCGAGTAGCGGTGACCCGGATACAGGATCGTGCTGCCGGGAACCTCCGCGAGGCGGCGGAGACTCTCGATCATCTTGGTGTGATCGGAGCCCGGCAGATCGGTGCGGCCGCATCCCTCGAGGAACAGCGTGTCGCCAGCGATCAGGCGGTCCTCGACGAAGAAGCACTGGCTGCCGGGGGTGTGGCCGGGTGTGTGCACGAGCGAGATCTCCACGTCGCCGACCTGCAACACGTCGCCCGAGTCGTGGCCGACGAGATGGTCGGCGGTCACGCTGGTCGCCTTCTCGACCCATTCGATCTCGTCACGGTGCACGTGGATCGGACAGTCGACGGTTGCCAGGAGTTCGGCGATGCCTTCGATCGTGTGCCCCATCATCGATCCGCCGACGTGGTCGGGGTGATAGTGGGTGGCGAGCGCACCGGTCACTGTCATTCCCTCGGCACCGACGAGGTCGACCAGTTCGCTCACGGCGTACGCCGGATCGATGAGGACGCATTCGCCCGTGTTGCGGTCACCGACCGCGTAGACGAAGTTGACCATCTGCGAGGCCAGCGGGTCACCGGCCGCGAAATCGCGACCGGAGAGCAGTTGTCGGAAGTACAGAGGCGAGTCGAGCGGTGAGGAGGTCACGTGCCTACGCTAATTGCGATGTCGCCAGGACCTGAGATCGCACCGTTGACGCGCCTGACCGCAGGCCAGGAGATCCCGTTCGGTGGTGACCGCGTCGTGCGCGTCGGTGCTGGTCTGGCGGAGCGGTTCGAAGCAGGTGACCGGCTGGTGGTCGTGCAGGCCACCGGCGCACTGCTGCACATCCCGCACGACGTGCAGACGATCGTCGACGATGCCGTCGGCGCCGTGTCCGAGGGGTTCGCTGCGCTGGCGATGTGCACCGACGACCAGATCTCGGACTTCTTCGATCAGTTCGCCACCCGCCTCGCCGATGACGGCTGTTTCGCTGCCATCGCCGCCGCGAATGCCGACGACGTGGTGACGGCGGGGCAGCGTGGGCGTTCGACGACCCGGCTCGTGCTCGACGACCGCATGCGGGTCGACATGGTCGCGGGTCTTCGAGGCTGGGCGGCGTCGCCGAGCCGACGCGACAGTGTCGAACGCCGGATCGAGCACGAGCAGTGGTCGGTCGAGGCGCAGCGCACCCCCCTCGGTGTCGTCGGATTCGTCTTCGAGGGGCGGCCCAACGTCTTCGCCGACGCCTGTGGTGTGCTGCGGACCGGCAACACGGTCGTGTTCCGCATCGGCTCCGACGCGCTCGGCACGGCTCGAGCGATCGTCGAGCACGCACTCGTTCCCGCGCTCGCCGCCGCTGGTCTGCCGCTCGGGGCGGTGCAACTCGTGGACTCGCCGACGCACGCCGCCGGACACGCGCTGTTCGCCGACTCGCGGCTGGCGCTCGCTGTCGCCCGCGGCTCCGGTGCGGCGGTCGCTGAACTCGGTGCCGTCGCCGCCCAGTCGGGCACGCCCGTGAGCCTCCACGGCACGGGTGGGGCGTGGATGATCGCCGGCCTCGGCGCCGACGCGTCGACGTTGCGCGCCGCCGTCGAACACTCGCTCGACCGCAAGGTGTGCAACACGCTCAACGTCTGTGTCGTCGTCCGGGAGCGAGCGTCGGAACTGGTGCCGGCGTTCCTCGATGGGCTCGACGCCGCATCGGCGACGCGCGGCGAGGTCGGCCGACTGCACGTCGCCGAGGGCAGCGAGACACACGTCGATCGAGCAGCCGCCACGATCCCCTGCGACGACCTGGGCACCGAGTGGGAATGGGAGAACGCTCCGGAGGTGTCGCTCGTCGTCGTCGACACGCTGGCCGAGGCAATCGAGCTGTGCAATCGGTACAGCCCGAGCTTCGTGGCGTCGTTGATCAGCGGTGACACCGACGAGCGTGCGACGTTCGTCGCGGCGGTCGACGCGCCGTTCCTCGGCAACGGGTTCACCCGTTGGGTCGACGGCCAGTACGCATTGAACGCTCCCGAGCTGGGCCTCTCGAACTGGCAGAACGGACGAATGCTCGGACGGGGCGCGATCCTGTCCGGTGACAGCGTGTACACCGTGCGCTACCGGGCGACCGTGACCGACCACGACGTCCGGCGCTGAGGCGCCCATCGATGACGTCGTTGCCCCCGCCGATTCCCGGCACCGCGTACCTGGTCGCCGACCAGCAAGCACCGCCGGCGAAGCAGGTCCCCACGTTGCCGATCGTGACCGCCTGGGGTGCGATCGCGGTGCTCACGGTGTCGCTCATCGTGTCGAAGTACTTCCTGGACGCGGTGGTCGACTACGAGTGGCCCGTCGTGGTGTACGTCGCGCTGCTGGCGACCGTTGCGTACGGACCCTCGCTCGTCTGGTGCCGTTTCGTGAGCCTGAGCTGGGGGACCGGACATCTCGGGCCTGACATCGGCCTCGAACCACGGTTCGCCGACCTCGGGTGGGGGCCGGTGATCTGGCTGTGTGCGATCGGGTCTCAGTTGGCGGTGGCCGCGGTGGTCGTCGGACTCGGCGTCCCGATCTCCAACAACACCGACACGCTCAACGACGTCGGCGACGATCGGACCTACGTCGTCTCGCTCGTCATCACCGCGGTGATCGCCGCACCGATCGTGGAGGAGATGGTGTTCCGCGGCGTGGTGATGCGCGGCTTGCGCAGCCGTCTCCCGATGCTCGCGGTCGTCGTCCTGCAGGGGCTGCTCTTCGGCGCTGCACACATCGACCCAGTGCGTGGGACCGGCAACATCGGACTCGTGATGGTGCTCTCCGGCGTCGGGATCGCGTTCGGGGCCGGAACTGCGCTCCTCGGCCGCATCGGCCCGGCGATCGTCGCCCACGCGATCTTCAACGGTGCGGTCCTCGTCGTCGTGTTGACCGGCGTCGCCGATCGTCTGCAAGATGCAACGTCAGCGTCGGAACAGGTCGTCGTTGTCGATCAGCCGTACCTCACCGAACCGCGCAGCGAGCGCGATCCGGGTGCGACCGTTCCGTCGGCGATCCTCGGTGAGGGCCTCGACGATCTCGAGGGTGTCGGCATCGAAGACTGAGACGTAGTCGAGGGTGGCCAGCGGCTCGGAGCGGAGGACCTCCGTGGCCGCGGCGATCACGTCGTCGACGCGTGCGCCGTGTGTCGCCGCTCGCTCGACCGCAGCGGCGATCGCTCGAGGGACGCAGGCCGCGGCAGCGCGATGCGCTGTGTCGAGGCGCCGATTCCGACTCGAGAGGGCCAGGCCATCGGGCTCGCGGACCGTCGGCGCGCCGATCACCTGGACACCGAGGTCGAGATCGGCGGCGAGGCGCCGGATGATCGCCAACTGTTGGAAGTCCTTCTGACCGAACACGCCGACATCCGGTCGTGTGGCAGCGAACAGCTTCGTGACGACCGTGACCACGCCGTCGAAGTGTCCCGGGCGTGCAGCCCCCTCCATCGATGCGCCGAGCGAACCGGCGACCACGCGTGTCTCGAAGCCGGGTGGGTACATCGCTGCAGCGGTCGGCGCGTAGACGGCATCGACGCCTGCCCGTCGGCATTCCGCGAGGTCGTCGGCGATCGGTCGGGGATAGTGGTCGAAGTCGTTCTGCTCGCCGAACTGCAACGGATTGACGAAGATCGACACGACGACGCGGTCGGCGAGGGTGCGGGCGTGTTCGATCAACGCGACATGCCCTCGGTGCAACGCACCCATCGTCGGCACGAGGGCGACCGTCAGCCCGGTGCGATGTGCCGCGTCGCTCCACGAGCGCACTGCAGTGGGTGTGTCGAACACCGGATCGAACACCGGGTCGGGGTGCATGCGCGTCAAGCTACCTGGGGTGTCGGAATGCCGACGGGCAGAGATCGGCGTATGCGGGGAAGGTGCCGATCGTCGTGGCTGCGACGAGCGCATGGGTGCAGGCGGTGGCGAACACGTCGGCGCCAGCGGTGAGGAGGAGGTTGAATGCGGCCTGACGTGACGGCGTCGAACGCATCCCTGCTGCCATGTCGCCGAGGTCGTTCTGGCCGGTCGCGAGCCCGAAGATCGTGTCGCCATCGAACATGGAGTGCGCCGGCCGAATGGCCCGGGCCAGGCCGTCGTGGGCCACCCCGGACATCTTCGACACTTCGGACTTGGACAACGCGGCGGACGTTGCCACCACACCGATGGTGGTGTTGAGACTCGTCGCTTCGGGCTCGAGGGTGGCCGCCGACTGCTCGTCGAGCTGCGTGAGCAGCAGCCGTCGATCCTGGGCCGACGGGCGCCGCAGCATCGAGCTGGGGGCGTCCCAGGGCAGCCCGGTCGTGCGGTCGACCGGTGAACCGACGGCATTCACGACGGCGAGTGCACCGACGGTCACGTCGATGGAGGTGTCGAGCCCGGTGAGGGCGCTGGGGATCGTGACCCGGGTGCTGGCCGTGCCGACGCCGCCCTGCAGCCCGCCGGCCTTCGCGCCGGTACCTGCGCCCACGCTGCCCCAGGATCGCTGGGCGCGCTTGGCTCCACGGATGGCTCGTTCACCGAACCCCGCATCGGGTCGGTTGGTGAAGACCCCAGCCCGGGCCAGGTCGAACACGACCGCGGCGGGGACGACGGGGACGACGCCGAGTTGGTCGGGAGGTCGGCCGACCGGGAACCCGAGACCCCGTGCCTCGAGGAAGCCGACCACGCCGTCGGCCGCCGTGAGGCCGAAAGCGCTGCCTCCGGTCAGGCACACCGCGTGGATCTGCTCGACCAGGTTCTCCGGATGGAGCGCATCGGTCTCTCGCGTCCCGGGGCCGCCGCCGCGGACACTGACGCCCGGGGTGGCTCCGTCGGGGGCGAAGAGCACGGTGGTGCCCGTCTGCCACCCACGCCCGATCCGCTGGTGATGCCCGACGCGCAGCCCGTCGACATCGGTGATCGACCCGAACGGCGGTGCGGAGGGGGCCATCGGCGAACACTCTAAACGCAACACCCTCCGGCAGTAGCGTGCGGGCAGTGTTGGAGCGCCCACCCATCCCTCATGGTTCCGCCGTCGACCGATTTCGCATCGGATGCAAGCGAGCGCTCGGCGAACTGGTCATCCGTGGATGGGAGTCCGTGGTCGAACTCGGCGCCATCGGCCCCGACACCAGGCGAGGCAAACGGTTCGGCGGCATCGGCGCGAACAGCGTGATCTGTTTCCCGCCGAACACGATCTTCAACGAGCAGTACATCCGGATCGGGTCCGGCACGATGTTCGGGCCGCAGGCGACGCTCTCAGCCGGGATGATCCCCGGCCAGACGATGGTCAGCGATCCGGTGATCTCCGTGGGTGATCGATGCCTGTTCGGCAAGGGCAGTGGCATCGTCGGGCATCTGAGTATCACGATCGGTGACGACGTCTGGACAGGGCATCACGTCTACATCACCGACCAGAACCACGGCTACGAGGACCTCGACCTGCCGATCTCCCAACAGGTGATGCCGGAGCGACCGGTGTCGATCGGCGACGGCTCGTGGATCGGACACGGCGCCGTCGTCCTGCCAGGTGCCCAGATCGGCCGTCACGTCGTCATCGGTGCGAACAGCGTGGTCACCGGGACGATCCCCGACAACGCTGTGGCCGCCGGCGTACCCGCCCGGGTGATCAAACAGCTCGGGTGAGCGCGCCGGAAGGCCAGATCGAGTTCAGCTGGTCGTTCAGATGATCGAACCGCGCGGGGGAGCGCAGCTCGGCATCTCGTTGTCGCCGGCGAACGTCTCGATGCGCTCGGTGATCGGCACACCGTTCACTGCGGTCTCGCTGAAGGGGATGTTCTCGCCGGAGCGCAGCCGCTCGGCGTATCGGTAGCGGTCGTCGAGCAGCGTCCGGTACTCGTCCTCCCAGTCGGGAACGATCGCTTGGCCCTTCTCGTCGGACGGGGTGACGGCGACGAGATCGTCGAGCATCGCGGACAGGAGGTCCGTCGACTCGACGACGAGGTCGGCGCGGATGACGAGGTCACCGTCCGCCTGGGCGCTCAGCGCTCTGACCTGGAGGTCGTACTCGGCGCAGATCGTCTCGGCCCGTTCGGCCCAGGCTCGGTCCTCGATTCGGTTGACCGCCGTCTTCGAGGCGAAGAACAGCGCCCAGATCCAGAAGGTGGCGAAGAGCGTCAGGCCGACTGCGATCGCGACCTTGCGAATCGGGGAGCGTCGCCAGCGTCCGGGAGGCGGTGCGTCGGCCGTCGCTGGACCGATGGTGGGAGCGTTCACACCGCCTGACGATATGGGGGGTATCGGCTGGTAGAAACGTGACGTGCACGTCGCCCCCGCAGTCGAAGACGAGGCTCCCGCGCCCGGGAACACCGGCGCCTTCCACCGTGCGCGCCGCAACGCCGGCTTCATCTTCTCGATGGCACGGATCCATCCGAAGCTCTTCGCTGCCGCCGTGGTCGGCGCGGCGTTCTTCGCGATCTTGACCGTGGCCTCGAGTTTCGCGATCGGCTGGGTGATCGACGAGGTGGTCCTGCCGAGCTTCGAGGAGGGAACGGTCTCGCGTGGCACGTTCCTGGCGGGTGTCGGTCTGGTGATCGGCATCGGCATCCTGCGCGCCATTGCCATCGTCGTGCGCCGCAGCTTCGCCTCCGTGACCATGTGGCGAGTCGCCCAGACCCTGACCAATCAGGTCGTGGGTCGATACGTGCGACAGCCGATGAGCTGGCACAACCGCCGCCCCGACGGCGATCTCGTCCAACGCGCCGGGGTCGACGCGGAGGCGACGGTGAGCGTGCTCGCCCCGATTCCCTTCGCGACGGGCACGGTCATGATGGTGTTCGCCTCGACGATCTGGATGTTGATCATCGACGTGCCGCTCGGCCTGGTCGCGATCGTCGTGTTCCCGCTGCTCGTGGTCACCAACATCGTGTACGAGAAGTCGGTGTCGGCGCACTTCGCGCAGGCCCAGGATCACCTCGGCGAGTTCTCCGCTGGTGTCCACGAGAGCTTCGAGGGGGTGCAGCTCGTCAAGTCCTATGGCGCCGAGGAGCGCGAGACCGAGCGCCTGGCCGGGTTGGCGGACCGTGTGCGCGTCGCCCGAGTCAAGGCGATCAAGCTACGGAGCTGGTTCGAGGCGTTGCTCGACGTGCTGCCATCGCTCACGAACATCCTGCTCGTCGTGATCGGCGCGGTGCAGGTGCAGTCCGGGGCGGTGACCATCGGAGAGTTCTCGAGCATCATCTTCCTGTTCACGCTGCTCGTGTTCCCGCTGCGTCTGATCGGGTTCACCCTCAGCGAGCTGCCACGATCGATCGCCGCGTGGGAACGGGTCCGAACCGTACGCGACGAGCCGATCGAGCGCGACCCCGTCGACGACATCGGTCTGGCGGCGGCCGAGTTCGGCGTCGTGTTCGACATGGTCACCTTCGCCCACGAGGGCGACGGCCCGCCCACGGTGAAGGGTGTCGATCTGGCGCTGCCGATCGGCTCGGTCACCGCGCTCGTGGGGCCAACCGGCTCCGGCAAGTCGACGCTCGCGCAACTCGCGATCGGTCTGCTTCCGCCATCGACTGGCGAGGTGCGGCTCCAGCCCGGCCCGACCGCGATCGTGTTCCAGGAAGCCTTCCTGAGCGGCGGGACCGTGCGCGACAACATCGAGTTCGGCTCGAGCTACACCGATGAGCAGATCTGGGACGCGATCGACCAGGCCGCAGCGACCGAGTTCGTCCACCGGCTTCCGCAGGCGCTCGACACCGTGGTGGGCGAGCGTGGCGTCAGCCTGAGCGGCGGGCAACGGCAGCGGATCGCTCTCGCTCGGGCACTGGTGCGAGAACCGAGCCTGCTCGTGCTCGACGACACGACGTCGGCGCTCGACCCGGCGACCGAGGCGATCATCCTGGAGAACCTGCGCACACGCCTGTCGAGGTCGTCGGTGCTGATGGTCGCATCGAGGCCGTCGACGATCGCCTTGGCCGACGACGTCGTGTTCGTCGTCGACGGCGGCGTCGCCGGACACGGCACCCACGACGAATTGTTCCAATCGAACCCGGTCTACCGGGAGCTGGTCGAGGCATTCGAGTCCGACCGCGACGCCGGTCCGGCGGTGGCGTCATGAGCATGGTCGATCCGACGCTGGTCGCGAAGGCGGGCACGATCGCTCCGCCGAGCTCGGACTCCGCCGTCCGCACGATCGGGCGCGGTCTCGAAACGGCGCCCATTCTCCGCCAGGGGTTGGGGCTGACCTGGATGTTTGCCGCGATGGGCGCGGCTGGGCGTGTGGTCGTGCCGATCCTGATCCAGCAGGCGATCGACCGCGGGCTCGACAACGAAGACGGCGTGCGAATGGACGTCATCGTCCAGATGGCGCTGATCGGTGCGGTCGTGGTGCTCGTCTCGGGCGTCGCGCTGCGCCAGGCATCGCTCCGGCTCGGCGAACGCAGCGAACGGGCATTGCAGGACCTGCGCGTCCGGTTGATCGGACACATTCACCAACTGAGCCTGGCTGACCACAACGACGAGCGTCGTGGCGGTCTCGTGGCGCGCGTGACCAGCGACATCGAGACCCTGTCGCGCTTCTTCCAGTGGGGTGGGCTGGCGTGGCTGATCGACGGCACGCTGATGGTGATGGTCAGCGGCGTGATGTTGGCCTACGACTGGGTGCTCGCACTGGTCGCGTTCGCGGTCGCGATGCCGCTGCTGTTCGTCCTCCGGGCGGTGCAGGCCCGGCTGTTGGTCGCCTACGACAAGGCCCGAGAGGGCAACGGGAAGTCCCTCGGCGTGATCGCCGAAGTCGTCTCCGGAGCACCGACGATTCGTGCGTACGGTGCCGGGCCGAAGATGGCCGCAGAGGTCGAGACCGCCGTCGAGTTGACGACGGCTGCCCAGGTCCGTGCGGCGCTCATCGGCGCGTTCCTGTTCCCCTCCGGCGAGGTGTTCTCGGCGTTCACCGTCTCGGCGGTCGTCGGTGTCGGCATCTGGCGCGGACCCGAGAGTGGCTTGACAGCCGGTGCGCTCGTCGGCTTCATCTTCCTGACCTATCGATTCCTCGAGCCGATCGCCGAGTTCACCGAAGTCCTCGACACCACGCAGATGGCCGTGGCCGGTCTGCGACGTGTGCTCGCAGTGCTCGACATGCCCGTCGGCCCACCGCAGGCCGACAACCCGATTCCGCTGCCCGACGGCAAGCTGCAGATCGACATCCGCGAGGTCACCTTCGCCTACCGCAACCGCGGTGATGCCGGCGCTGACGAAGCGGTGCTCAAGGACATCGATGTGTCGATTCCCGCCGGGCAGCAGGTGGCCATGGTGGGCTCCACGGGATCCGGCAAGACGACGCTGGGCCGGCTGATCGCGCGATTCGCCGACCCGACCATCGGTGAGATCGACCTCGGTGGCGTGCCGCTGCGCCTCGTCGATCGTGCCGAGCTGCGGCAACGTCTGGTCGTCGTCTCACAGGAGCCGTTCCTCTTCGACGACACGATCATGGCGAACGTCGCATTCGCCGACGAGAGCGCCCACGATCGCGACGTCGAGCGTGTGGTCGACGACCTGGGTGTGCGCGACTGGGTCGACGCGCTGCCAGAGGGGCTCAGGACCGTGGTCGGCGAGCGCGGCGACCAACTCTCGGCGGGCGAGCGTCAGCTCGTGGCCCTGCTTCGCGCCGGACTCGCCGATCCTGACGTGCTGATTCTCGACGAGGCGACCTCGTCGGTCGACGCGCTCACCGAGGTGCGCATCGCCCGTGCGCTGGAGCGCCTGGCCAGCAGCCGGACGACGATCGCGATCGCGCACCGGCTCTCGACCGCGGCACGCGCCGATCGGGTGCTCGTGCTCGATCACGGTCGGCTCGTCCAGGACGGTCGTCACGACGATCTGATCGAGCAGGACGGCCCGTACCGCCGCCTGTACGACGCCTGGGTCTCCGCCACCACCGTCTGACACCGCACGCGGCCTCGACGCCGTGTCCTCCGTGACGGGCGAGGTGAGACGCCCGACGTTCAGTCGGCGTCGGTGGCAGCGGAACCGGCGCCCTGCACGAGCCAGGCGTCGGCCCACCAGAATTCGGCGACGGGCGTCGTGGTGACCGAGTGGAAGCCGGCCTGTCGCAGGCCGTCGGCCCATGCATCGATGGGCTGTTCGTGCGTGTGGCGCGGTTGGTCCGGAGCGAACTGTCCGACGAGCACCGGCATCAGGAACCCGGTGATCACGCTGGGGTCGTTCTCGTACTCGGCGATCCCCGCTGTGTACGTGCGGGCGGCGTAGTCCGCATGTTCCGTCGAGTGGTCGGCGAAACGGGGAACGTCGAACTCGACGATGGCGATCGACCGAGTGCGCCCGGCCAGCGCCGACAGCGCATCGGCGCGATCCTGCGGCGACAGGTTGTGGAGCGCGAACGTCGACTGGACCGCGTCCCATCGACGGTCGGGTTCCGTGGTCAGGAGATGCTGCAGCGTGGCCGGTATCGCCTCGACGCTGACCGTTCGGGCGTGAGCGACGCGTTCGAGGGCGGTCGTGAGCATCGCTTCCGATGGTTCGAGCAGGTGCAGTTCTCGGCACGAGTCGGGGACCGTCGCCGCGGTGATCCGTCCGTCGCCGCATCCGATGTCGAGTAGCGACACCGGTCCCCGATGCTCGTTCACGTCCGCGAGCGCATCGATCGTGGCGTCGTACAGCGCGATGTTCGACCCGCCCGAGATGAACCGCTCGAACGAGTCCGGGTCGACGTACACCTCGCCCCCGATCGGCTGGGTGAGGTAGTCGCGCAGGGAGCGGGCGAGGGGCGACGAATCGGCCACGGCAGCGCATTCCGCCACAGCGGAACTCCGATCTCCTGCAGCGATCCGTCGCAGTGCGTTCGCGACGCTCACGTTGCCGACCGCCCACATCGAGACTCGTGCCGCACTGCCATGCCGGCCATGCTAGGGATGGTCGCGAGCAGCGCTCGGCGGTTCCGGTCCGTGTCGGGGGCGACGTCGAACGTGGGGCGTGGGCGGTGACCGGGAACTCGTGCGGGCGTGAGTCAGTGAGTCAGTGAGTCAGTCGAGGGTGAGTCCGAAGGGGAGGGGGCCGGTGACTTCGACGATCTCGCAGTCGATCGTGTCGAGGTCGACCTGACGCTGCACGTCGAACGTGGCGGTGTCCCCTGGTTCGACACCGTCGAGCTCGGCACGTCCGATGCTTCGGGTGTCGCGAGTGCCCGTTCGGACGAAAGCCACTTCGACGGTGAAGTCGGCGGTGCGCTCACTCAGGTTCGTCAGGGCTCCGGTCATGGTCACGCGCGACCCGGTCTGCTCGCAGCTGACGAGGTCGATCTCGTGTGCCTCCGGGTGTGCGTAGGTGTCATACACGTCGAGGACGACGATCGTCAGCATCACGCCGAGCAGTGCGACGAGCAGAGCGCTCGCCCCGGTGGCGATTCCAGCGATCGCTCGGCTTCGGTTGCCCCCGTTCGCCCGGGCAGCGCGGAGCGCTCCCAGGCCGAGGCCGATCGCGACCATCCCCGCGATCAGCCCGACCACGACGAGGAAGGGCATCCACGCCGTGGTGACGGCGATGATGCCGAGCACCATCGCCGCGGTCGCCAGCCCGTTGGCGGTCTCGCTCTCCGGTGTGTGATTGGGGCCGACCGGTGGGGTGATGCCGAGCGGGTCGACGAACCGTTCACCGCCGTTGGCGACGTCGGCGGTCCATTGCGATCCGTTGTAGAAGCGCAGTTCGAAGCGCCCGATCGGATCCGGGTACCACCCGGGAGTCACCGTCGCCGCCGCGTCGAAGTTCGACATTGCAGCGCAAGCTAGCGGGGGTGGCCGCGTACAGTCGCTCGGCATGGAGATCGTGCTGATTCGTCATGGAGAACCGGAATGGGTCAAGGACGGCCTCGCCGTCGTCAATCCACCGTTGACCGAGCGGGGGCATCAGCAGGCACAACAGCTGGCCGATCGACTGCAACACGAGCACTTCGACGAGATCTTCGTGTCACCGCTGACGCGCGCTCGCCAGACGGCGGCGCCGTTGCTCGCGGCGCTCGGTCGTGAGGAGATGATCGATCCGTGGCTCGAGGAGATCCGCGATCCGGGCTGGCACGGAACACCGGCGGAGCGGGCCGCCGAGGCGTATGCCGAGGTGAAGCGCCGTCCGGCCGAACAGCGCTGGAGCGGACTCGTCGGCGGCGAATCGATGCGGGACTTCGTCGACCGAATCCGACTGGGGGCCTCGTTGTTCCTCGAGGAGCGCAGTGTCGAGCGGTCGGAAACCGAACTGCCCATCTGGCAGATCGCCGAGCCGGGAGCCCGGATCGCGTTGGTCGCCCACGCGGGGACCAATTCGGTCACCATCTGCCACCTCCTCGGGTTGGAACCAACGCCGTGGGAATGGGATCGGTTCGTGCTGGGACACAGCTCGGTGAGCCGTCTGGAAGCACTCGAGATCAACGACGGCTTCACGTTCTCCTTGACCAAACTGAGCGACCTCGAACACCTCGACGAGGCCGATCGAACCCGCTGACGTCCACCCATCACCCCACTGAGTTCGATTTCGTACTCTCGGGCGGGAACAGTCCCCGCCCGAGAGTACGAGACGGGGTTTGGGAGGTGGGTACGGTCATTCCATGGATGACCACGCGACCTCGACCGAACTCGATCCCGACCGACTGAAGTTCTTCTCGTTCTCGGTCTTCACGCAACTCAGTGGTGCGGTGACGGCCGGCATGATCCACCTCGGCGACAAGCTGGGCATCTACACCGCACTCGCAGCGGCATCCGATCCGATGACCACGACGGAACTCGCGGAGCGAACGGGGCTCGACGAACGCTGGATTCGTGAGTGGGCCTACAACCAGGCCGCAGCGAAGCTCATCGGCGTCGACACCGCGAGCGAACGCTTCTTCCTCACGCCCGAGCAGGTCGCCGTTCTGGCGACGCCCGATCATCCGGCGTTCGGCATGGGCATGTTCCATCGGCTCCCTCAGACGATGGCATCGCTCGAAGCGATGCCGGACAGCTTCCGCACCGGCCTCGGTCACGACTACGACAGCCATGGTCCCGAAGGTGCGGTGGGCATCGAGCGCAGCTTCGAACCGTGGAACCGGCACAACTTGATTCCGGTCGTGCTGCCCGAACTCGACGGCGTGATCGAACGGCTCGAGGCCGGCATCACCGTTGCCGACATCGGTTGTGGCGCCGGGGGAGCGGTCATGCTGCTCGCGGCGAGGTTCCCGAACAGCAGCTTCGTCGGTTACGACATCTCGCAGTATGCGCTCGAGCGGGCAGAGAGCCGTCGCGTCGAGGAGGGTGCCGACAACGTGCGCTTCGTCGACCCGCGTGTCGAGCCGCTGCCGTCTGACCACTCGGTCGACCTCGTCACCACGTTCGACTGCATTCACGACATGACCGACCCGCAGGGGATGATGCACGCGATCCGTGACGCGATCGCCCCCGACGGCACCTGGTTGCTCGTGGACATCAAGGGGCGCGAGACGTTCGAGGAGAACGTCGCGAAGAACCCGATGGCTCCGCTGATGTACGGCATCAGCGTGTTGTCGTGCATGTCGTCGGCGTTGTCGGAACCCGGTGGCGCCGGTCTGGGGACGCTCGGCCTGCCCGCGTCGTTGGCGAAGTCGATGGCGGAGACCGCCGGGTTCGGCCAGTTCCACACGCTCGACATCGACCACTCGGTCAACGCGTTCTACGAAGTGCGCCCATGACCGACCCGGTGGACACCGAACGATTGACCGCCCT
This sequence comes from Ilumatobacteraceae bacterium, assembly GCA_049593815.1. Lineage (GTDB taxonomy): Bacteria > Actinomycetota > Acidimicrobiia > Acidimicrobiales > Ilumatobacteraceae > Sva-07. The sequence goes on from JBAWHL010000397.1 coordinate 13,778, forward strand.
GTCCCGGTCGATCGACGGTCAGGTGGCGATCGTGACCGGCGCCGCCAGTGGCATGGGCCGAGCGACGGCGCACCTGTTCGCCGACGAGGGGGCGCGAGTCGTGGTCGCGGACATCGGAGCCGAGCGCGTCGCCGCGGTCGTCGACGAGATCGGTGCCGTGCACGGACCCGATCGGGCCATCGGCGTGGTGTGCGACGTCTCGGTGGTGTCACAGCTGCACGAACTGGTGGACGCCACCGTCGCGTGGGGAGGACGTCTCGACATCGTCGTCAACAACGCCGGTGTCTCGATGCTCAACTCCGCCTTCCAAGCCGAAGCCGACTTCGAGGACACCTGGGCGCAGACCCTCGACATCAACGTCACCGCGCATGCCCGCCTCATCCGCCTCGCCGTGCCGCACATGATCGAAGCGGGAGGCGGTCGCATCGTCAACATCGCCTCCACCGAGTCGATCGTGGCGACCGCGGGAATGGTCGCCTACGCGGCGTCGAAAGCGGCAGTGACCGGTCTGACCAGGAGTTTCGCGGTCGAACTGGGTCGGTCCGGGATCACGGTGAACTGCATCTGTCCGGGGCCGATCGAGACCGGGATGACCGCACCGATCCCCGACGATGCCAAGGCGACCTATGCCCGCCGCCGGGTGCCGCTGCGGCGCTACGGCCAGCCCGAGGAGGTGGCGCACATGACGCTCAACCTCTGCCTGCCGAGCGCCAGCTTCGTCAACGGTGCGACGATCCCCGTCGACGGAGGCATGACCATCCGTCACACGTGACACGCCGGTGGGCGTCGTGCGTCAGCCGTCCCAGCCGTCGAAGATGCCAGCGAGACCGGTCGGGTCGTGTCGGCCGATGGCGAGCTGCTCGAGGATGCCGATGCCCTGGTGCTCGCCGATGCCGCCGCTCGTGGTCGCCCGCACGATCGCTTGCACGTGGAGTCGGTCGGGAGCGGTCGGATCGTCGACGGGAAGATCCCACCGTTCGGCGCCGACCGCGAGTTCGCCCTTCCACATGCCCTGCCCCCACTCGGGGTGCAGGTAGCCGAGGCCAGCCATGTGGAACTCGAAGAGCGGTTCCAACACGATGGTCGACGGCTCGCCGTACCACGGTGTCATGACCAACTCGAACGACTCGGCGGTACGCGTGCCGGGACGCCACTGGATGTCGTAGTCGACGCTGCGCATCGCCTCGGCGCCGGGAGACTCCTCGGGGCTGCCGACGGGGGCGAAGAAGGCGCTCTCGTGCCAGCGGCGACCGTCGAAGTGCTCGTTGACGTCGAAATGGGTGGAGAACGTGTCGAAGTTGATCGGCGCCCACAGCCAGAAGAACTGCGGATCCGCCACGGGTGCGCCGGTCGATCCGCGTTCGCCGACGCTGCGGATGCCCCACGAACGGTCGCGCGAACCGAGGGTCTCACCGGGGGCGAGGTCGGTCAGCTCCCCGTCGATCTCGATCCAACCCTCCCACCCGCCGAACTGTGTGAGGCGGGTGTAGTCCATCGACACGCGCGTGCCGACCTGGAGCCGGAAATGGTCCTCCTCGATCGGCGGTGAGCGCCGCACGAACGTCAGGTCGGCGCGGACACCGTGTTCGGGTGCTTCGACGACGACGCGCAGTGCGTGGAGCGGTTCGAGCACCTCGACGCGGATGGGGCCGACCTCGTTGGCGTCGGCCCGGTCGGCGGGGGCGCGTCGTGACGCATGCACGCTGATCTGGCGGGCATCGACCGTGCCACCGTCGACGACGATGCTGAACGCCGCATCGGCGACGTGCCGGTTCGGGTACAGCCCCATCGCGACGCCGAAGTAGAGCCGGGTGTCCTTGGTGTAGCCATTGAAGAAGTACCGGTCGTAGTGATTGAGGTCGGTCGACGCTGTCTCGGCGACCGGCCGGCTCGTCTGGTGGATCGGAAAGTCGTCGAAGGAACTCAGCACCCTGCCGACGCTAGCCATATCCTCAGAGGCGTATGCGACCGCGTCTGACGATTCCCCTGCATCGCTTTCGGCAGGTCGCGATCGTCACCGTCGTCGGGCTGTGCATCCTCGTCGTGGCCGGCGGCATCGTCCGGCTCACCGGCAGTGGGCTCGGATGCGACGACTGGCCGTCGTGCAACAGCGAGTCCTTCGTCGACGTGTCGTCGGGGCACACCGCAATCGAGCAGATCAACCGCCTGCTCAGCGGAGTCATCGGTGTGCCGACCCTGATCCTGATCGTGGGTGCGTTCCGCGTCTGGCCGCGACGGCGTGGCCTGATCGGTCCGGCCGTCGGCGTGCTGGCGACGGTGTTCGGCAACGCGATCGTCGGCGGACTCGCCGTGCGCGGCGACCTGCATCCCGCGCTCGTGCAGTCGCACTTCGTGCTCGCGATCGTGTCGATCACGTTCGGCATGGTCGCCGTGCACCGGTCGAATCCGGAGCCGCCCGGAACCCCGCCAGATGGATCGTCCCGGTCGATGTCGATCCGCTTCTTCGCCGTCGGTGCCCTCACGGCGTTGGCCCTCGTCACGGGAACCGTCGTCACCGGGACGGGGCCGCACGCGGGTGATGAGGCGGCCCGCCGCTGGGGATTCGACATCTCCCGGGTCGCGCAGATCCACAGCATCGCGGTTTGGATCGCGATCGCCGCGTTCGTGGTGCTGCTCGTCGCGCTCCGGCGCCGCCGAGGTGAATTCGACCGGCTGGCGACCGTGCTGTCGACCTGGATGTTCGTGGCGCTCGTCCAAGGTGGCATCGGGTACGTGCAGTACTTCAACGGTGTTCCCGAGGTGCTGGTCGGCGCTCACCTGGCCGGAGCGACCGCACTGTGGGTGACGACGGTGCATCTGATCCAAGTCGGCGTGGCCCCGATCGGGGCAGAATCGGCCGCTCCCGGGGCCGGAGATGACGCCTCGGAAACCGGAGATGAACGACAGATTCCAACGCCGGGTGCGGTGCGTGCCTAGAGTACGGACCCAATGCAAGCGGCAATCGGTCTGAGAAAGGCGCTCCTCGTCGGGTTCGCGGTGATGATGCTGCCGTTCCTGATGGGCTCGCACGCCAACGCCCAAGAGGACGACGGGGGCGACGGTTCGACGGAACTCGCGATCTTCGGCTCGCTCGACTACGAGGATCCGGACACCGGCGACGACATCCCGGCGATCGGTGTCGTGATCGAGGTCGAAGGAGTCGGGACCGTCGAGACCGACGGTTCCGGTGAGTTCCGCATCGTCGTGCCGGGGCCGGGTGACTACAACGTCCTGCTCGACATCGAGACGTTGCCCGATGGGGTGAACCTCCGCAACCCGGACGGCAACCCGCTGTTGTCGTCGGTGAGCGAGAACCGCGATCGTCGGGTGCTGTTCCCCCTCGTCTTCGGCGAGGCCGAGGAGAGCACCACGGGACAGATCACGTTCCGGCGGGTGGCCCAGCTCACCGCCGAGGGCCTGAAGCAGGGCCTCTACCTCGCGATGGCCGCCATCGGGCTGACACTGATCTTCGGCACGACCGGCCTGGTCAACTTCGCGCACGCCGAACTCGTGACCTGGGGCATGTTGTCGACCTACATGTTCAACTTCTACGGCCTGGCGGGGGTGATCGGGTTCCTCGCGCCGCTGCCACCACCATTCGGAGGCGGGGTGAATCTCGTCTTCGCTGCCGTGCTGGGCGCTCTCGCGGGTTGCGGCCTCGGCTACGTGCTGAACCGGTTCATCTTCCGAGGCGCACGCCATGACGGCGTCAGTCTGATCGCCCAGATGGTGATGACCATTGGACTGTCGATCCTGCTGCGCTACCTGTTCGTCTACTTCTTCGGTGGCGGTCCTCGCACGTTCGGCGACTACGCCGCCCAGCGCGCCGTGTCGCTCGGCCCGGTCGAGCTCACGCAGAAGGACATCGTCGCGATGATCCTGTCCGTGCTGATCCTCGTCGGTGTCGCGTCGTACCTCGAGATGACCCGCATGGGCAAGGCGATGCGAGCGGTCGCCGACAACCGGGAACTCGCAGAGTCCACCGGCATCGACGTCGAGCGTGTCATCACCCTGGTGTGGGTGGCTGGCGCCGGACTGGCAGCGATCAGCGGTGTCTTCTTCGGTCTCGACCAGGTCAAGTGGGACTTCGGGTTCCGGATCCTGCTGCTCGTGTTCGCATCGGTGACGCTCGGAGGCCTCGGGCGTGCCTACGGGGCGCTCGTGGGCTCCCTGATCGTCGGGCTCGCCATCAACCTGTCGACCCTGGTGATCGATGCCGAGGTGAAGAACATGGTGGCCCTGTTGATCATGGCGTTGATCCTGCTCTTCCGGCCTCACGGCATACTCGGACGACCTGAGAGGATCGGCTGATGGATTGGGGATTCATCCTCGAACGCACGGTCTCGACCGTCTTCGGTGTCGAGGTGCTGGTGTTCGCCCTCGCTGCGGTGGGCCTCAACGTGCAGTTCGGCTACGCCGGGCTGTTGAACTTCGGCCAGGTCGGCTTCATGGCCGCCGGTGCCTACGGTCTCGGTGTCTCGATCTCGTACTTCCAGTGGAACTTCATGGTCGGCGTCCTCTTCGGGATCATCTATTCGATCATCCTGGCCTTGATCCTGGGTGTCCCGACCTTGCGATTGCGTGCGGACTACCTGGCGATCGTCACCATCGCCGCGTCCGAAACGATCCGCCTCTTCGTGCGGTGGCGCAAGATGAAGTCGATCACCGGCGCCTCCGAGGGCATCGGCGAGTTCTCCGACTCGTTCTACGAATCGGGACTCAACCCGTTCACGGTCGGCAAACGTTACGAATTCGGCCCGTTCTCCTACGTGGGCCGTGACCTCTGGATCCTGTTGGTCGGTTGGACCGTCCTGATCGTGATCGTGCTCCTGGTCAAGCGGCTCATGGGTTCGCCCTGGGGTCGTGCCCTGAAGGCGATTCGTGAAGACGAGGACGCCGCGAGGGCGCTCGGCAAGAACGCCTACGTGTACAAGCTGCAGGCGCTGACCCTCGGTGGCGTCATCGGCGGCGTGGCCGGCATGTTCCAGGTCCTGCAGAAGGGCTCGATCCAGCCGGACACGTTCAACCCGGTCATCACGTTCACGATCTGGGCGATCCTCATCCTCGGCGGGCCCGGACGCACCTGGTCGCCGATCATCGGCTCGATGATCTACTGGGGCCTCGTCTCGTTCCTCGAGAACGTGTTGCGCGGCCTGCCCGACGGGCCGGCTGACACGCTGGAGGACACGATCGGGCTGAGCGACTTCAACGTCAGCCAGGTGCGCTTCATCCTCGTCGGCATCGGCCTGGTCCTCCTGGCTCGCTACAGACCACAAGGCATCTTCGGATCGCGAGAGGAGATGGCACTCGATGACCGATGACCCGCGTTCCGAGTCCGAGCACGAACGCATGCTCGGCAAAACCGCTGGTGGCGGTGGCGCCGCCAATGCCATCCAGGAGCACGACAACCCGATCGCCGGCGTGTTCGACGACGTCGAGCCACGTCCCGGGTCGAGCAAGCCCGACCCGATCCTGATCGCGGATCACGTGAGCCGTCACTTCGGTGGTCTCAAAGCCGTCGACGTGGAACAC
>JBAWHL010000398.1:0-6905 GCA_049593815.1 Ilumatobacteraceae bacterium
GTTCGCCACCAATCGCGCCATGATCGTCGTCGCTCCAGGCAACCCGCTCGGCATCACCGGCGTCGACGACCTCACCGATCCGGACCTGATCGTGGTCACCTGCGCCCCTGCCGTTCCGTGTGGCGGCTACGCGACACAGATCTTCGACACCGCTGACGTCTCGGTGACACCGGACTCCCTGGAACGCAACGTCAAGTCGGTGGTCACCAAGGTAGCCCTCGGCGAGGCCGATGCCGGCATCGCCTACGCAACCGACGTCACCGCCAGCGACGGGGACGTCTGGGGCGTGGACATCCCCGACGACCTGAACGTGGTCGCGGAGTATCCGATCGCCATCGTCGCCGAGACGACGTCCCCGGGCCCGGCCGCAGCGTTCATCGAGTTCGTGCGCTCGCCTGCCGGTGTTGCACTCCTCACCGAGTACGGGTTCGGGGCCCCATGAGCCAGGCGCGCCGCGGCCACCGCACCGAACTTCCGGCACCCGTGCTCGCCCTCGCCGCGATCGCCGTGCTGTTCTTCGCGCTCCCGTTCATCGGGCTCCTGTGGCGGGCGCCGTGGTCATCGATGTTCGACGTGCTCGGTCAGGAGTCGGTACGAACCGCGCTGTGGCTGTCGGTGCGCACCTCGCTCACTGCAACCGTCCTGGCGATCTTCTTCGGCGTGCCGCTCGCCTGGCTGCTCGCCCGGGTTCCGTTCCCGGGGCGCGGCGCCGTACGCGCCCTGTGTCTGTTGTCGATGGTGCTGCCGCCCGTCGTCGGTGGTGTGGCGCTGTTCTTCTCGTTCGGTCGCCGCGGGCTGTTCGGCGAGTACCTCGACGAATGGTTCGACATCCGGCTGCCATTCACCACCTGGGGGGTGGTCGTCGCGCAGACATTCGTCGCCATGCCGTTCCTGGTGATCACGGTCGAGGCCGCGCTCCGCCAGGCCGATCGGCGTCACGAGGACGCGGCCCGGACACTCGGCGCGTCCAGGTGGTACGTGTTCCGACGCGTCACGCTGCCCACCGTGCGGCCGGCCCTGATCGCTGGTGCCGTGCTCGCCTGGGCGCGCGCACTGGGCGAGTTCGGCGCCACGATCACCTTCGCCGGCAACTTTCCCGGCACCACCCAGACGATGCCGCTCGCCACCTACCTGGCGCTCGAAACCGACCCGGACGAGGCACTGATCATCAGCATCGTCCTCGTCGCCGTGTCGTTCACCGTGCTCATCGGCCTGCGCGACCGATGGCTCAGCGCCGCTCGGACGTCGTTCACGTGAGCCTCGTCGCCGAGTTCACCATCGAGCGGGATGCCTTCGTGCTCGACGTCGACCTGACCGTCGAACCCGGCGAGGTGCTGGCGATCCTCGGGCCGAACGGCTCCGGCAAGTCGACCCTTCTCCGCTCGATCGCCGGGCTCGTCCCTGCGGACCGCGGGCGACTGTCGATCGGCGACGTGATCCTCGACGATGTCGACGGCGACGTCTTCGTACCGCCCGAACAGCGTCCCATCGGCATGGTCTTCCAGGACTACCTCCTGTTCGACCACCTGTCGGTGATCGAGAACGTCGCCTTCGGGCTCCGTGCCCGCGGCATGGCGAAGACCAGCGCCCGGCGAGCCGCGGCCGAGTGGCTGCAGCGGCTCGGACTGGCCGAGCTCGGCGCAGCGTCCCCACCCAACCTGTCCGGCGGCCAGGCACAACGCGTCGCACTGGCGAGGGCGCTCGCCACCGACCCCGCGGTGCTGCTCCTCGACGAGCCGCTGGCGGCGCTCGACGCTGGGACCCGCAACGACGTCCGGCGCGACCTCCGGCGACACCTCGCGACCTTCGACGGGGTCCGCCTGCTCGTCACCCACGACCCGCTCGATGCGTACGCGCTCGCCGACCGCGTGGCGATCCTCGAAACCGGTCGGATCGTTCAGACCGGCACGATCGCCGAGGTGACCGCACATCCACGATCGCGCTATGTCGCCGACCTCGTCGGGACCAACCTGTTCACCGGGAACGTGCGGAACGGGACGCTGCGAACGACGGGCGGTGCGGAGATCGTCGTCGCCGACGCGGCCGACGGCGCATCGTTCGCGGTCATCCGACCACAGGCGATCACGCTGTCGCGAACCGATGCCGGCCCGTCGAGCGCTCGCAACACGTGGCACGGCGTGGTCACCGAGGTGGACCGGCTCGGGGATCGCGCTCGCGTGACCATCGACGGGCGACTGCCGATGACGGCGGAAATCACGGTCAGGGCGCTCGACGACCTCGTCATCGAATCCGGCGACACGGTCCACGCGACCGTGAAGGCCACCGACATCGTCGTGTATCCGACATGACCCCGCGACGCTCGCGATCCGGGGGCCGCACCGGCACGGCGGAGCTGCTGCTCGGCGAGTGGGCATGCCTCGGCGTGCTGGCACCGTCGCCCACCCATGGGTTCGCGATCGCCGCCCAACTCACCCCCGAGACCGAGGTCGGCCGCATCTGGTCGCTGTCGCGCCCGCTGACGTATCGGGCCATCGCGCAGCTGACCGCACGTGCACTCGTCCGACCGGTGGCGGACGAACCAGGAGCGGCCGGACCGAACCGCACCATCCTCGCCGCGACCGATCATGGGCGCGCCGAACTCCGAGCCTGGCTCGAGACACCGGTGACGCACTTGCGCGATCTCCGCAGCGAGCTCCTCATGAAGATCGTGCTGGCCGAGCGCAACGACATCGACCTCACCGACATGCTCGGCGACCAACGACGCCGAGTCGCCGAGCAGGAGGTGGCGCTCTCGTCCCGACGGTCGTCGGGGGAGGTCGTCGACCTCTGGCGACACGAGGTGTCGATCGCCGGGCTGCGGTTCCTCGACCGACTCACCGAATCGGGACATCGGCGGCGTCTGACAGACTGAAGCGATGGACGGACGACGGATGAAGATGTCGACGCGCGCGTGCCTGATCACCGCCACGCTCGGGCTCGCCGCGTGCAGCGGTGGTGGCAGCGACGGCAGCGCTTCCGTGTCGGACCCGCCGACGTCGACGACGGACGCACCTGCGTCGGACACGACCACGCCGACGGACGAGGCGGTGGCCGACACGACCGTCGCGCCGACCACGACGGCCGCACCCGAGATCGTGGTCCCGCTGGGAGCACGGTGGACCGGTCCGACATCGGCGACCGCAGCGGTGCCGCAGTCGAGCGTCCAGCGGTTGTTCGCGATCGACGAGTCACTCTGGATGGTGGGGAGCCGCTGGAACACGTCGTTCGTGCTCCGGTCCGATGACGCCGGAGCGACCTGGACGGAGGTCGTGATCACGGCACCCCCGTCGAGCGGTCGGTCCGACATCGCCGAGATCGTGCGCGGACCCAACGGTCGCTACGTGGCGAGCGGGAGCCGCTCCTCCGACTGCACCGTGAACGAGGACGTGGGCGGCGGATACCGCGCGGTCGGAGTCTGCCAACGCATTCGGCCGTTGATCCACGTGTCCGACGACGGCGTGACGTGGCGACAGGTCGAGCCGCCCGAGATGGCCCCCGTACCCGGCGGCTCGATGCGGCTGAGCTCTCTCATCAGCACCGCAGACGGATTCCTGGCGACGGGCGTGTCGCGCTCCACCGACTGGTTCACCGTGATCTGGTCGTCGCCCGACGGCGAGAACTGGACCCGTGTTCGAGAGATCCGTGAGAGCGCTCCGCTCAGTCCGACCCAACTGCTCAGCGATGGTGACACCATCGTGCTCCTCGCCGAGGAGCATCCGTGTTCGACACCGAGCGACAACCGCCTGGCGGCAGGCTGGTCACTCGGCGTCGGCTGGGCTCGTCATGCCCGCATCTACAGCGGTCCGACACCGCAGGATCTCGCGTTGCAGACCTCGGCCGATCACCCACTGGCTCCGGCTCCGTCGACCGCCGACTGCGCCATCGGGGAGTTGGAGTACGCCGCGATCCCCTATCCGCAGTTGCTCGGCGCCATGGTCGGTGACCAGATCGTGATCATGGAGGACTTCGTGAGCGACGAGGAACGAGCGATGGTCGCAGCTGCCGACGAAGCCGACGAGGAGATCGACATGGACACGATCGGCAGTCGCCGGTTGGCGCGACTGGTCGATGGCAGCTGGGAGACGATCGAGATCGACGGTGTTCGCTCCGGCCTCGACGGCGATCCCATGGTGGCCCTGCTCGACGTCGACGGCGAGCCAGGAATCATGGAAGCCGACTCGGGCCGCCAGGTCCAGATCCAGTTCGCTCCGATCCTGCGCGGCGCGGACGGCGACTACACCCAGGTCTCGGCGGAACGTCCGGTCATCGGTGGGCGCGCCGCCGCCGCCGCGTGGGTCGACGGAACGCTCGTCGTCGCCGGCACGAGCCGGCAGCGCCCCTTCGAGACGACCATCGACCCGCTGGACCCGGTCGAGATCGACGTGTGGCGTTCCATCGAGACGACGGGCGACCGATCGGACGCGTGCGTGCTCGAACCGGGCGGCCTGTGCCAGTTCGCCGACCTGTCGATGGTTGCCGGCTATCCCGACTTCGGCGGGCTCGATCTGACCGGTGTCGACCTCTCGTTCTCCGACCTCGGGGCTGCAGACTTCAGCGGCGCCAACTTCACCGATGCCACGTTGTGGGGCGTGACGACCGACGCCAATTCCGGATCGACATTCGCCGGCGCCGACTTCACGCGGGCGCAGGCCGACGCGGCGACGCTGACCGACGTGTCCGGCGCCGTGTTCGTCGGAGCCTCCCTCATCGCGACCGACCTGGTGGACGCGACGGGCGCGGACTTCTCCGGCGCCGCGCTCGGTCGCGCCGACATCGCCGACGCGACCGGGGCCGTGTTCACCGGCGCCACTCTCCGCAACACCACCCTCGGGTTCACGGCGCTCCCCGACCTGTCCGGCGCGGACATCGGCGGCGTGGATCTCGAACCGCTCCCCGACCCCGAGACGGGTGTCCGATCGATCTCCCTGGTCGGCGTCGACCTGACCAATGCAGAAGTGCAGGGCAAGAGTGACAACGAACGACTCCTGATCACCGATCTGTCCGGCGCGACATTGGACGGCACGTCCTTCTACGCCGTCGACCTCTCGATGATCGACCCGGCATCGGTGGATCTCACCGATGTTCAGGTGTGGGACAACTCGATCTGTCCCGACGGGCTCCCGCCGACCGACGGGCCGATCGGCACCTGCGTCCGCAGCTGAGGCCCACGGTGGCGAGCGGACGCACCGCGGACCTGCAGCGAACCCTCGGACACAACGTCTAGCGTCTGTGCATGGGGGACCTGCGCCGACGACGTTTGACGTGGATGGCGAGTGGAGCTGCCGGCATCACGTTGGTCGCGGCGGCCGCGATCATCGTCGTGGAGCGCTATCGCGACGAGGTCCAGGAAGTGACGATCGACGATGCGGTCGAGAACTTCCAGGCCCGGTCGCCGTCGACATTGATCGACGTCGACGCGTCACCCGGGGACACGGCCAGGTCCTCGAGCTCGGGCGCCGTCGCCGATCCCGACTCGTACGAGCCGACGACAACTGCCCGGACCGCGGCCGAGCTGAGGCTGCCCGACGACGGCGTGTACGACTACGCAGCCACCGGCCAGGAACAGGTCGACGTCCTGACCGGCGCCACCCACGTCTACCCGGCGGAGACCGCCGTCGTCGTCGAACCGTTCGGATGCGGCAGTCGCCTGACGTGGATGCCGTTCGTCGAACGGACCGAGGGTTGGGACACCTGCGTTCGCGACGGAGGCATCGCCCTCGTGAGCTACACGGCGACCCACGAGTTCTTCAACAGCCACGAAGTCCGCCATCTCGTGTGCACGGAACCAGCGTGGATCGTGCCGCCGCCCGACGCACCGACGACGATGACCGCGACCTGCGAGGGCGACGGATTGTCGGAGGTACGAACGACAACAGTGGTGGGCACGTCCACGGTCACCGTCGGCGGGGTCGACGTCGCGACGATCGAACTCGATGTCGCGGTCGAGACATCTGGCACGACGACCGGCGCGAGCACCCGACACCTCGTCGTCGACGCGCGGTCGGGGCTTCCGATCAACTGGAGCGACACGGTGGCGAACACCACGCCGACTCCGGTTGGCGACGCGCACTACGACGAGTCGTTCACGCTCACCGTGATGTCGCTGTCACCGCGCACGTGACTCACAACGCCCCAGCGAGTTCAGCGGCGATGGCATCGAGCCGTTCGCGCTGTCTCGGCGAGAGCACCGACATCACCTGCGTTTCGAGCTCCGCGACCACTCGCACCAACCGCTCCGCGAGCGCCGCACCCTCGTCGGTGAGTTCGACCGGCGCTGTGCGGCGGCTCTCGGGGTCGACGACCCGATCGATCAGGCCGTCAGCGTGCAATTGGCCAACGCGGTGTGTCATGCCGCTCGGGCTGAGCATCGTTGCCCTGGCCAGCTCCGACGGCTTGAGTCGATATGGCGGGCCCTGTCGGCGCAGCGCGGACAGAACGTCGAACTCGGCCGGGCTCGATCCTTCCTGCGCGAGGCGTTCCTCGATTCGACGTCGCAGCAGGCCGCTGATCCGGTTCAGTCGGGCGACGGTGATCATCGCCGACGTGTCGAGGTCAGGCAGCTCGGCGCGCCAGCCGTCCTCGAGCGCCTGAACGGGATCGATCGTCACATTCACGACGATAGTTCGACAGCGTATTGTTTGACATCAAATGTTTGGCATCGTAGTTTTGGTCCATGACCACAACGGCAGACGCCACACCCGGAACAGCCCAGACCATCGCCACCGTCGCGACAGCGATGGCAGAGCAACGGTGGGGGGACGTCCTGGACCACCTCACACCAGACGTCGTCGCGCATGTCCCCGCCGTCGGCACGCTCGACGGACTCGACGCGCTCGCCGCATTCCTGTTGGAGACCTCCAGCAAGACCGACGACGGGGAGCACTTCGAAGTGCTCGACACGCTCG
>JBAWHL010000399.1:0-7924 GCA_049593815.1 Ilumatobacteraceae bacterium
TCGGCCGCGGACACCATCGTGGGTGTCTGCGCTTCGAGCGCCTCGATGCCGGCGAGGATGCTGGCGCGACCCGGGTCGCTGTCGGGAACGCCTTCGGCCAGGTGCTGATCGAACGGCGCGGGGATCGCTTCGACGGCGACGACGCTGGCCTGGACCTGCGCTTCGAGTTCGTCGGCGAGTGCTTCGTCCTCGGCACGGATGATGTCGAGCACGCTCGTGCCGCCGGCTGCGCCTGGATAGTCGGCGGTGAGCACCATCTGGATGCCCCGAGCGTTTCCGGCGATGTCGGCGGTGGTGTTGTCGGAGAAGCAGGAGTGTTCGTCTTCCTGTGACCGCTCGACGTATGCGACGTTCATGCGCTCACCGGCCAGTTCGCCACGGCTCAGTTCGCCGATGCCGGTGATGATGTTGGTCATCGCGTCGGCGGGCTCCATGGCGAGGAATTCGGCGCGATAGTTGTCACCGTCGGGGGACCAGGCATCCGCGAGGTCCTGCAGGTGGCCGAGCAGGAGCTCCGACGCCGTGGTGAGGTACACCGCGCGGCGGTCCGCATTCGGCGCGTCGGCGTAGTCGCTCGCGGGGCGGGCGCCCGGGCCGTCGTCGCTGAGGTCCTGGCCCCAGAGGAGGAACTCGATGGCGTGCCAACCGGTGGAGATGTTGGACTCGCCGCCGCTCTCGTTGAGCGACTCGAGCAGCGCGCCGTCGATCGTCGGGTAGGTGTCGGGGTCGTTGATGATGCCGGCGTCAGCGTTGCCCTCGACGTAGTCGACGTAGGCCTCGTCCATCGGCCAGGCGTTGATCAGACCCTCAGGTCCGTCTTCCTCGTTGTCGATCGGACCGCCGTAGAAGCGGAATGCCTCGGTCGGGCCATAGTCGGCGCGGGCATCGAGCCACGCCGTCTTGGCCGCGGCGAGCGTGTCCTCGGTCGGATCAGCGACGAAGGCATCGATCGCCTCGTCCATCGTGGCCGCCGACGCGAGCGACGCGTCATAGGACGCGTAGACGCCGTCGGCGTACGTCACCACTGCGTCCTCCATCGAGGCCGACGATCCCCCGTCGTCGTCGCTTCCGCATGCCGCCAGCACCAAGGCGCCGACAACCAGTCCACCGATCAATCGTTCACGTCGCATCTCGATGAGTGTAAAGAGACCCTAACGATCCAGCAACTCGCGATGGTCGGCCTCAGGAGGGCGCTGGTCGATCCTGGCTTGTGCGCCGTCCGTGTCGTGCAGGGCCGCCAGATGGTGTTCTCCGTGTTCGACCTGTGCAACGACCCCGACAGCGCATTGCTCGATGCTCTGATCGACTCCGTCGAGTTCCCCACCGAATGACCCACCCCCAGACGCGAAGAAATCCCTTGCACTGCAAGGGATTTCCTGTGCGCGAGGGGGGACTTGAACCCCCACGCCCTTTCGGACACCAGCACCTGAAGCTGGCGCGTCTGCCATTCCGCCACTCGCGCAAAGTGGGACGCCAGAACGTTAGCGCCAGGATCCCCGCGCGGCACGCGCGTTCCCCGCCATCGCGCGCCCACCTCTCCCGCACGCGATGAGCGACCGCACCGGATGTGGTGCGTTGGCTCATCACCGGGCAGGCCCAGCCGGAAGCGATGAGCGACTGCACCGGATGCGGGGGATTCGCTCATCGGAGATGGGAGTGGGTGGCGACGGGGTGGGGCGGGTTGAGGGAACTAGCCTCGCAACCCACCTATGGGATTGCAGTCACTGGAGCACCGTCTGGAGCGTATGGTCGATGGTGTGTTCTTTCGTCGCTCCCGCGGGTCGATCCGGCCCATCGAACTCGGACGCCGTCTCGTGCGTGAGATGGACGACAATCGTTCCGTCGACGTCAAGGGTCGACGCATCGTCCCCAACGACTTCACGGTGCTGCTGAGCGCCATCGATCACAGCGGGTTCAACGACATCGAGGACGCACTCGTGTCCGAACTCGCCGAGGCCGCACGTGAGTACGCCCGCGAGGAGAGCTACCACTTCATGGGCCCGGTCACGGTCCAACTCGCCGTCGACAACAACTTGAAGAGCGGCCGCTTCACCGTCGTCAGTCAGCTCCGTCAGGCAGCGACCGGCCCCGGCATGGGATCACTCGTGTTGCCATCGGGCAAGCGCGTCGACCTCGGCGGCGCCACGGTCACGGTCGGACGTCTGCCCGAATGCACCATCTCGGTCAACGACAGCAACATCAGCCGTCAGCACGCGGAGATCCGGTCAGGCACCCACGCCTATGTGGTCATCGACCTCGGCTCCACCAACGGCACCCTCGTCAACGGCGTCAAGACCGTCGGCGAGACCCGACTCTCCGACGGTGACATCATCAGCTTCGGATCAACACACGTCCGGTTCGAGGCCTCCTGAACGACCGGGGCCCCCGCTCCCCACCCGCGACACCATGACCGACCAAGTCCTCAACATCTTGAAGTTCGTCCTTCTCGGACTGCTGTATCTGTTCTTCGCGCGGGTGCTGTGGGCCGTGTGGAGCGAGTTGCGCACCCCGAGCCGTCGACCCGTCGCCGGAGCCCAACGGGTGATGGCCCCCATGCCTCAGGCGAATCCCACCGTGCCGACTGCGCGACCCGGTGTCCCCGTCCCCACCGCGGCCGGCACGGGCCGGGGCAAGCGGTCGAAGAAGCAGCAACGAGGCCGAGCGACCCGACTCGTCATCCTCGAGCCGCGAACACGCCGAGGGATCACGGTGCCGATCACGGGTGAGATCACCCTCGGCCGCGAGCCGAACTGCACGATCTCGATCGATGACGATGCCTACATCTCCCAACTCCATCTGCGCGTGTACGACTACGAAGGCCAGCCGATGGTCGAGGATCTCGGGTCGACGAACGGCACGTTCCACAACGGCTCCAAGCTCACCGGCTCCAAGCTGCTCCACCCGGGCGACCGCATCCAGGTCGGCACGACCGTGATCGAGGCGCAGTAGTGGCCCAGCTACGTGTCGGCGCGGCGACCGACAAGGGGCAGCTGCGCGCCGAGAACGAGGACAGCCTGCTCGTCACCGAGACGACGTTCGTCGTCGCCGACGGGATGGGCGGCCACGAGGCCGGCGAGGTCGCCAGCCAGCTCGCCGTTGCCCGCATCGACGAACTCCTCGCCGGCGACGACCTGCCGACGGCGGGTGACGTCGTCCAGTCGATCCGCACCGCCAACGGCGACATCTTCCGCGCCGCGATCGCCAACCCCGGCCAACATGGCATGGGGACGACCGTGACGGCGATCGCCGTGATCACCGATTCCTTCGCCGGCCGAGCTGCGCCCAATGTCGGCCACGACACACCCACCGGGACACCACTGCCCGATCGGGACGTCGACGAGTCGGCCGGCGACGGCCCCGACGAGTCGATGCCCATCCCGACGATCGGCGACGTCACCCCGATCGTGCCGGCCGTCCCCAGCGAGGCACTGGTGCTCGCCAACGTCGGCGACTCACGCACCTACCTGTTCCGCCACGGCCGCCTCCGACGAGTCACGATCGACCACAGCTACGTCCAGGAACTGGTCTCGACGGGCCACATCACCGAAGACGAAGCCCGCAACCACCCACGGCGGAACATCATCACTCGCGCGCTCGGCATCGAACCCGACGTGCGCGTCGACTGGTGGACACTCCCACTCATCCGCGGCGACCGGTTCCTGCTCTGCAGCGACGGGTTGGTCGACGAAGTCGACGACACCGACATCACCGAGACACTGACGAGCGAGTCCGATCCGCAGGTCGCCGCCGACCGGCTGGTCGCGCAGGCGAACAATGCCGGGGGTCGTGACAACATCACCGTGATCGTCCTCGACGTGCTCGATGGCGACGCCCCACCAGACCCCACCCAGGAGATCGACGTCGTCCCGCTCTGGCCCGACGCGACCAGCGACCCGACGCCAGCTGGACCGCTCGAACTCGACGCTGACTCCGCTGCGCTCGGCGGGACCGATGAAGCTCCGAGCGATCAGCCAGAGGCCACCGGCAGCAATCGACGACGCAACCTGACCCGGTTCGCGATCGGATTCATCGTGGCCGCGGCGCTCGTCGCGACATTCGTGGTGTTCTCGGCGTGGGCCCGAAGCGGCTACTTCGTCACGTTCAACGACGAGGACCAGGCGGTCATCTACAAGGGACGCACCGGCGGCGTGTTGTGGATCGACCCGACCGCGGAAAGCGAAGTCGGCCCGAACCGCGACGACCTCGAACCCGACGTCGCCGCACAGATCGACGACGAGCCGCGATTCGATTCCGTCGACGACGCCGCCGAGTTCATCCGCGACGGCGTCACGACGACGACCACCACCACGACGACCACGACCACGACCACGACGACCACCACGACGACGCTGCCGCCGACGACCACCGCCGAGCCGTGACGGTGCAGGCCGTGACGCTGCAGGACGCGACGGCCCGATGACGTCCACCGGTGCTCCCACCTGGTACGTCAACGGCGAGGTCCGCCAACCCGATTCGCCGCTGGCGAAGAGCCGCCGCACGACGGAGCTGACACTGCTCGTCATGGCGGCGCTGATCACCGGTGCCGCCTATGCGATCACCGCGCTGGGAACGAACGCAGAGATCCCGCCCGGCATCGTCTTCTTCGTCGCCATCCTGCTGGGACTCCTGCTGTGCGCGCACATCGTCGTCAGGCTCGTCGCACGAGGCGCTGACGGCACGCTGCTCCCGCTTGCCGCGCTCCTGCACGGCATCGGCTTCGTGATGATCACCCGCCTCGACGACGAATTGGCCGGGCTGCAGGCGACGTGGAGCGTCGTCGGCATCGGTGCCTTCATCCTCACCCTGCTCGTCGTCCAGCGAGCGACCGACCTCGCTCGCTACAGCTGGCTGTTCTTCGTCACCGGCGCCTTCCTCCTGCTGCTCCCGATGGTCCCGGGCATCGGTCAGAACATCAACGGTGCCCGAATCTGGGTCAGCATCGGGCCGGTCAACTTCCAGCCGGGCGAGTTCGCCAAGCTGTTCCTCGCCATCTTCTTCGCCTCCTACCTGGCGGAGCGACGCGAACTGATCGCGGCGTCGACGTGGCGGGTCGGGCCACTCCACCTGCCCGAACCGCGCTACATCGCGCCGATCCTGCTCGCCTGGGGCTTCGCCGTCGTGGTGATGGTCGGCGAGAAGGACCTCGGGTCGTCGCTGCTCTTCTTCACGCTGTTCGTCGTGATGATGTGGGTGGCGACCGAACGCGTCGGTTACCTCCTGATCGGCATCGTGATGTTCGTCGGTGCCGCCTACTTCTCCTGGACCCAGTTCGGTCACGTGCAGATCCGGGTCGACAACTGGCTCGACCCGTGGTCGGACCCGCTCGACGACGGCTACCAGATCATCCAGGCGCTGTACGGACTCGCCGACGGCGGACTGACCGGTACCGGGCTCGGGCGCGGCAACCCGGGCCAGGTCCCCGAGGCGCAGAACGACTTCATCTTCGCCGCCATCGGTGAGGAGTGGGGCCTGATCGGTGGGACCGCGGTGCTGATGTCGTACCTGCTGATCGTCGGCGCCGGTCTGCGAACCGCGCTGCGCACCGACCGCACGTTCGAGAAACTCCTGGCGGTCGGCCTCACCACGATCATCGGCGTCCAGGCGTTCATCATCATCGCCGGGGTCATCAAGGTCGTCCCGCTGACCGGCATCACCCTGCCGTTCGTCAGCTACGGCGGCTCGTCTCTCGTGGCCAACTACGTGCTGCTCGCGCTGCTCATCCGCCTGTCGGACTCGTCCGCCCGACGGCTCGGCGAACTCCCCGACGACCCGACGCCGTCGGAGCGTTTCACGGCGTGGCGGCTGCGCCGACGTGCACGTCGCGACGACCGAGCGGTGGCCGCATGAACCGCCAGATCCGACAACTCGCCGCCGGGCTGATCGCCTGCTACGTCCTGCTCTTCGTCGCGCTCAACTACTGGCAGGTCGGCCGCAAGCAGGAACTCGACGCGCAGTTCGACAACACCCGCCAGGTGTTGCGCGAGTTCAACAAGCCGCGCGGGCCGATCGTGTCCAACGACGGCATCGTCGCTGCGGTGTCCTACCCGACCGCACCTGGCGAGAAGTACGACTATAGACGCGAGTACCCCACCGGCGACCTCCTCTCGAACGTCACGGGCTACTTCACCTTCGCGTTCGGTTCGACGCAGGTCGAGCGTGAGTACGGCGACGTCCTGACCGGCTCGACCACCGAACAACAGGTGCGCAGCCTGGCCGACCTGCTCAGCGGTGACGTCGACGCCACCGGCTCGGTGCAACTCGCGCTGCGCCACGACGCGCAGGCCGCAGCCCAGTTCCTCCTCGGCGGCCGCACGGGCTCCGTGACCGTCATCGAACCGAAGACGGGCGCCATCCGCGCGATGTACAGCAACCCGTCCTACGACCCCAACACGTTCGTCAACGCCGACTTCGACGTCGCACAGCAGGTGATCACCGACCTGCAGAACGCCCCCGACAATCCGCTCCTGGCCAACGCCTACCAGGAGCGCTACATGCCCGGTTCGACGTTCAAGGTGATCACGACGGGCATCGGGCTCGAAGCCGGAACGTTGACGCTCGAGTCGACGTTCCCGAACGAGAGCCAATGGGTCCCGCCGCAGACCACCGACCCCATCCAGAACTACAACGGCAGCGTCTGCGGCGGCGGCCTGCCGACGGTGTTCGCCCGCAGCTGCAACATCGCGTTCGCCCGGTCGGCGATCGAACTCGGACCCGCCGGCATGGTCGCGGGGACCGAGGCATGGGGCATCGGCGAACCGCTGCCGATCGACTTGCCCCGTCCGGCGGCCAGCACGTTCGGCAACACCGACGACCTCGACCAGGAACTCCCGCTGCTCGGCATCCGCGGCTTCGGCCAGAGCGAAGTGCAGATGGTCCCGCTCCACATGGCGATGGTCGCCGGTGCTGTCGCCAACGGCGGTCAGATGATGCAGCCCTACGCCGTCGAGGCGACCTTCGACCACAACGGACGCACACTCGATCGTTCCAGCCCCGAGGTGTGGAAGACACCGATCTCGCCGGCGAACGCCACCATCGAGACCCAACTGATGATCGGTGTCGCCGAGTACGGGACGGCCAGCTGTTGCATCGCACTCAACGGTGGCATTCCCGTCGCCGCCAAGACCGGCACCGCCGAACTGGGCGTGCCCTCCAATCCCGATCTCTCCCACGCCTGGATCATCGCCTTCGCCCCCGCCGACGACCCGCAATACGCGGTGTCGGTGGTGCTGACCAACGTGCAGTCGACCGCCGACGTCTCCGCCACGGGCGGTCGTCTCGCCGGTCCGATCGCCAAGGGAATGCTCGACTTCCTGCTCACCGGCCCTGGTTCCCAGACCACCACCGCTCCTCCCGCGCAAGGTGGCGGGTGACACCGTGCTGAATGTGAAGGCCACCCGATCGGTAACCTTGCGCAGCGCCCCGAACATCGATGTCGGCGCAGAAGGCACCCAGTGACGAACAACGGCGAGGCGACGGTCATCAATGACCGATACGAGATCCACAAGCGGATCGGGCGCGGCGGCATGGCCGACGTGTTCTCCGCGCGCGACCTCCTGCTCGATCGCCAGGTCGCGGTCAAGGTCCTGTTCCCCGAGTTCGCCACGGACGCCAACTTCGTCGAGCGATTCCGACGCGAAGCTCAGTCCGCTGCCAGCCTCTCGCACCCCAACATCGTCAATGTCTACGACTGGGGCAAGTACGAAGGCACCTACTTCATCGTCATGGAGGAGGTGCAGGGTCGCACGCTCGCCGAGATCCTCTCGACCAACAAGCAGCTGACGTCGAAGCAGGCCGCGGAGATCGCCAGCGAGGTCGCGGCGGCACTCGGGTTCGCCCACGACAACCACGTCGCCCACCGCGACATCAAGCCCGCCAACATCCTCATCGGTTCGAACGGGCAGGTGAAGGTCGCCGACTTCGGCAT
>JBAWHL010000400.1:0-4182 GCA_049593815.1 Ilumatobacteraceae bacterium
CACCGGGAGGTGTCACGGGAGACGGATGGCCTGCCCGGCTTGAATCGAGGTGCCACCGTTGAGGTCGATCAGCGCGTCGATGAAGGCGTCACGGCCGACGTCGCCACGAAAGGCCGCAGCGATCGACCACAGCGTGTCGCCCGGTTCGGCAACGTGAAAGCGCACGATCGGCGCCGCCAAAACCTCGCTGCCTGACGGTCCGATTTCGGAGGCCGCGGCAGGACGGCCTCCGAAATCGACCGCTGCGTCCAGCAGCACCGAGACGGCGATGATCGCAACGGCGAGGACCGTCGCGGCCACCAGCGCAGCCACCGTGCGCCGCAAGACGTAATTGGGAGCAGCGGACGTCGCGGTCGTGATCCGATGTGTCGGGTACAGGGTTGCGGTCATGTCCGGAGCTCCGTCGTCGTGGTGAAGTGTTCGATGGTCGTTCTGCTCTGCAGCCGAATGGCAACGCATGTTCGACGAACGACTGTTCGAGAGTCAAGCAGTGCAACCGGGCGTTGTCAACCCTCGAGCACGGAGTTGCCGAACAGTTGTTTGTAGTACAGATGTTTGACCGCATGCCTGCCGATCCGTACACTGTTCGAATGGCCCCCAACATCAGTGCTCGCCAGCGCAACATCCTCGAGTTCATCGAACAACAGGTACGCGAGCGCGGGTACCCGCCATCGGTCCGCGAGATCGGTGACGCGGTGGGGCTGACGTCGCCGTCCACCGTTCACAGCCACTTGAACACGCTGCAGCGCCTCGGGTATCTGCGACGGGACCCGACCAAGCCACGCGCCATCGAGGTCCGCTACGACACCAACAGCGGCGCCATGATGGAACGTCGGCCGGTACGCCACGTCCCCCTGGTGGGCGATGTCGCCGCCGGGACCGACGTCCTGGCCGAGGAGAACGTCGAAGAGCTCCTGCCGGTGCCCGTCGACTTCACGGGCGACGGGGAACTCTTCATGCTTCGAGTACGCGGCGACTCCATGATCGACCTCGGCATCCTCGATGGCGACTTCGTCGTCGCCACCCAGGTGGACCACCCGAACAACGGCGACATCGTCGTGGCCGGCATTCCCGGCGGCGAGGCCACCATCAAGACCTACAGCCGGTCGGGCGCCGAGGTGACCCTGATCCCGGCCAACCCCACCATGGAACCCATGAAGTTCACCGCGGACCAGGTCGAGATCTACGGCAAAGTCGTCACGGTGATGCGTCGCTACTGACGCGACGCATCCCCTCCCCTGCCACCAACATCGGTCGACCGTCGCCCGACCAGGCTCAGCCGACGGTGGGCGGCGCCCACGGCGACCCCCCAGGAGGCGTCGGCGTCCCCGATGGTCGATCCGTTGGGGGCACGTTCGTCGGCGGCGCCGCCAAGGGCGGGCCTGCCGGTCCAGCGGCACCGGTCGTCGGCGGTGGGGCGGGGAACCCCGGCGGACTCGATGGCCACGCCGAACCGTCCGGTGCCCACGGATCCGCACCGGGAGCGTCGACGACCGGACGACGACTCCCGAGCACCAAGAGCAGACCACCGGCGATCAGGCCGACGATCAGCGAAACCAGCGCACCCCATCGGAGCAGTGCCACCCCATCGCGAGGGTCGCCCCCGATCGCCATGGCGAAGGCTTCGCCGTCGACCGAGCCGACCGTGAGCACATGCGCTCCCTCATCGACGATGTCGACCAGGCGGTACGCCGTGCCGACGAATCCTGCAGCGTCGTAGTCGACCCCACCGGTCGACGCCAGCTCGAGTTCGTCGCCGTCGGGGTCACGAAGGAGCAGTTCGGGCCGAGGGAGGCCCGTCGCATCGCGGTCGTACTCCTCGGTGACGTCACAGTCACCGCTGATGCCCTCGACCTCCCCGGTCGTCTCGAGATACAGCACGAACTCGCCAGATCGATCGAACTGGAGCGTGGTCTGACACCCCACCGGAGCGCGCGCGAACGCGACGACGTTGTCGTCGTAGCGCTTGTCGGCCGCAACCCACAGCCCGATCGCCGCGCCGACGAACCCGATGAGCACGACCACTGCGGCAACGAGCATGCCGCTGCGCCGACCCGCCCGTTGCGGCTGCGTCCTGCCGGCAGGCCCAGGCGTGGCTGCGACCGGCATCAGCACGTCGCCGCCCGACCCGTGGCCCCCAGACGTTCCGCAACCAGCCGAACACGATCGTCCGGCTGGACGACAGCGACACGAACGAACGATGCCCCGTCAGCGCCATAGAACTCTCCCGGACTGACGAGCGCCCCACCATCTCGCGCCAGACGCTCGGTGAACTCCCAGCCGTCATCGACGGGGATCCAGAGGTAGAAGGCGCCGTCCGGCTGAGGGATCGAGATGCCGGACCACTCCGACAACACCCCGCCGAGCAACTCCAGGCGACTCCGATAGCGCTCTCGTTGGAGGTCGACGTGCTCATCGTCGTCGAGCGCGGCGACCCCGGCTGCTTGAGCGGGCCCGGGGACCATCATCCCGACGTGCTTGCGCACCTCCTGGAGATACCCCACCAAGTCGGCGTCACCGGCGTAGAAGCCGACGCGGACGCCAGCCAGATTCGACCGTTTCGACAACGAATGGACGGCGACCACCCCATCGAGTCCCGACTCGAGGATCGTGCGACCGCGCCCGGACCAGGTGAACTCGACGTAGCACTCGTCGGAGAACACCGGCACCGAACGTTCCCGCCCCCAGGCTGCTGCGGCGTCGAGATCGTCGAGCGCCCCGGTCGGGTTCGAGGGGCTGTTGAGCCAGAGCACCAGGGCACGTTGGGCATCACTCGGATCGATCGAGGCGAGATCCATCCGGCCGTCCGGCAGCGCCGGCACCGCGACTGGACGACACCCGGCGAGCACGGCGCCCATCTCGTAGGTCGGATAGGCCACCGATGGGTACAGCACCGTGTCGCGCTCCGGCGATCGCAGCTGCAACCACTGCGGCAGCGTGGCGACGAATTCCTTCGTTCCGATCGAGGCACCGATCTGACCTGGCGGCACCTCGACGTCGAAGCGACGCTGCATCCAGCGACCGGCCGCCTCACGGAATCCAGCGGTGCCGATGCTCGGCGGATACGACCGCTCGGTCCCGCTCGACGCGAGTGCCGCGAGCACCGATGCCGGAGGCGGATCGAACGGGGTCCCGATCGACAGGTCGACCGTTCCGCCGTCATGCGCCTCGGTGACCGGCTTCAGCCGATCCAGCCGGTCGTACGGGTACGGAGGCGGGACGAAGCCGGCCATCAGTCGGTGACCTCACCCGAGACGAACTCCGACAGCCGCCCTGCGGATGCGTCGGACAGACGCGCTCGCACCGTCCACTCGTTCTCGCCGTCGGCGACCGAGACGACCTCGCCCTCACGATGGATGGAGGCCAGAATGTCGCCACGGTCGTACGGCACGACGAGTTCATGCACCACCGTCAGCGTTCGAAGTCGATCGCCGAGCGTCTGCAACAGCAGCTCGATGCCCTCACCAGTCGCTGCGCTGATCGCGACGGATCCCGGATGCTCGTCGACCAGTTCCTTGGCAGTGCCCGGCGCCAGATCGGCCTTGTTGAAAACGAGGAGCTCCGGCACCGCCTCGGCGTCGATCTCGTCGAGCACGGTCCGAACGGCGTCGATCTGCCCACGCGGATCCGGCGCGCTCGCGTCGACGACGTGCACCAGGTAGTCAGCGAGCGCGGCGACCTCGAGCGTTCCCTTGAACGACTCGACGAGCCCGTGCGGCAGCCGATTGATGAAGCCGACGGTGTCGGACAGGAGCACCGGCTCACCACCGGGCAGCGCCAGTCGCCGAGTGGTCGGATCGAGCGTGGCGAAGAGCCGGTCCTCGGTCAACACACCTGACTGCGTGAGCCGATTGAGCAACGAGGACTTTCCGGCGTTCGTGTAGCCCACGATCGCCGCGGACGCGAGCCCGCTGCGTCCCCGACCCTTGCGCTGCAGCGAGCGTGTCTCCGCGAGCGCGTCGAGGTCTCGTTCCAGCTTGTTGATGCGCCGCATGATGCGTCGGCGATCGACTTCGATCTTCGTCTCGCCGCCACCGAAGCGCGCGCCGACACCGCCGCGCTGCTGAGACAGTTTCGCGTCGGCCCCGCGCCGCAGTCGAGGAAGGCGGTACCGCAGCAGAGCCAGCTCGACCTGGGCTTTGCCCTCCAGCGTGTGGGCGTTCTGTCCGAAGATGTCGAGGA
>JBAWHL010000401.1:0-3723 GCA_049593815.1 Ilumatobacteraceae bacterium
GGTCGTAGAACACGACGCTCTGCCCGGGAGCGACGCGACGCTGCGGCGTGGTCCAGGCGACGGCCACGGCGCCATCGACCATCTCGATCGATGCCGGGCGGGGTTCGCCGTGGGCGCTGCACTGCACGAGCACGTCGCCGGTGACCGGTTCGTCGACCCAGGTCGGAGCGGCGACCTCGATGCCGTCGCGGAGCAGATCCTCGTCGCTGCCGACGGTCACGACGCGCGACTCCTGGTCGACATCCACGACGTAGCGCTTCGGACCCCCGCCCGGGAGCCCGATCCCCTTGCGCTGACCGATCGTGACGAGCTCGACCGACTCGACCTCGCCGAGCTTGGTCCCCGCGCTGTCGACGACGGTGCCGGAACGGAAGGGGATGCGATCGCCGAGGAACGCCGTTCGCCCGCCGGTCGACATGATGAAGCACACGTCCTGGCTGTCGGGCTTGTCGGCGGTGCGAAGGTCGATCTCCGATGCCAGTTCTCGCAGGGTCGCCTTCTGGAAACCGCCGACCGGGAACATCGTGCGGGCGAGTTGCGCCTGGTCGAGCATGTGCACGACATAGCTCTGGTCCTTGTCGTGGTCACTCCCCCGTTCGAGCGTCAGACGGCCGGCGAGGTCAGTGCCGATGTTCGCGTGATGGCCGGTGGCGACCGCGTCGAAACCGAGCAGGTCGGCACGCTCGGCGAGTCGGGCGAACTTGACGGATCGGTTGCACTCGATGCAGGGGTTGGGGGTGATGCCGCGTGTGTGCGCGTCGACGTAGGGCTGCACGACATGTTCGTCGAAGTCGTCACCGAAGTTGAACACGAGATGATCGATGCCCAACTGCTGCGCGACGCGGCGGGCGTCGTCGACATCGGACACCGAGCAACATCCGGTGTCGCTGTCGCCGCCCCACAACTTCATCGTCACCCCGACGACCTCGTGGCCGGCACGTTGCAGCAGCAGTGCGGCCACTGACGAGTCGACGCCGCCGCTCATGGCGCACATCACCTTCATGACGCGACCCTGGGCGTGGCGGCGGGTCCGGTGGCGGCCACACTCGACGAGTGGGTGCGCAGTCGGTCGACCGACGTCGTGATCACCTCGACGGCGCGGGCGACATCGGCCTCGGTCGTGGTGTGGCCGAGCGAGAGGCGCAGCGCACCGAGGGCCAGCGACCGGTCGACACCCATCGCAGCGAGGACGTGCGACGGCTCCATCGCCCCGCTTGCGCACGCGGACGCGGCCGATGCACACACATCGGCCTCGTCGAGCAGGAAGAGCAGCGACTCGGACTCGATGCCGGCGATGCACAGGTGAGCGGAACCCGCGACCTTGCGGTCGGCCGGCACCGTCTCGACGACGTCGGTGAGGCGACCGGTCAGTTCGGCGACCAGCTGATCGCGGAGCACGGCGAGGCGAGCGTTCTCGTCGACGCGCTCACGGTCGGTCGACTGCAGCGCGACGGACGTGGCGACGATGCCGGCGGTGTTGTGAGTGCCGCTGCGGCGTTCGCGCTCCTGGCCGCCACCGATGATCAACGGGTCGACGTTGGGGCCACCGCGTTCGATGAGCACGCCGACACCCTTGGGGCCGCCGAACTTGTGAGCGCTCAACGACAGCAGGTCGACGTGCGGAGTGACGGTACGCAGATCGACCCAGCAGGCGGCCTGGACCGCGTCGGTGTGCAGCAACGCACCTGGGGCATGGCGACGAACGACCGTGGCGACGTCGGCGAGATCGTTGACGGTGCCGACCTCGTTGTTGACGACCATCACGCTGACGATCGCGACGTCGTCCTCGTCATCGAGCACGGCCGCCAGTGCCTCGAGGTCGATGCCACCGAACGGGTCGACCGCCACGACTCGCCCGCCGAGGTGTTCGACGACGTGCAGGACGGCGTGATGCTCGACGGCCGGGCAGACCGCGACGCCACCGCGCCGACTCACCGCACCGCCGATCGCCATGTTGTCGCTCTCCGTGCCGCAGCCGGTGAACACGACTTCGTTCGGCCTGCACCCGACGGCGTCGGCAACACCGTCGCGTGCTTCGTCGACCGCTTGCCGAGCCCGACGGGCGAAACGGTGCGCCCCTGACGGGTTCGCGTACTGCTCGCTGAAGAACGGCATCATCGCCTCGACCGCCTCCGCGCGCATCGGTGTCGATGCCGCGTGGTCGAGATAGGTGACAGCCGGATTGCTCACCACATCGAGGCTACCGGTGGCGGCCGGAGCGGTCGACGGGGCCGTGCCCTCGTATCCTCTCGACGATGCGTGGCTACGACGAACGTTCCTACGGGGACGGCTTCGCCGATGTCTACGACGAGTGGTACGCCGACGTGACCGACGTCGCGTCGACCGTCGCACGAATGGTCGCCGTCGCCGGCGAGGGGGGCACCGTGCTCGAACTGGGCGTCGGCACGGGCCGGCTGGCCGTTCCGATGAGCGCAGCTGGGCTGGTCGTGACGGGCATCGACTCGAGCGCGGCGATGCTCGACCGTCTGGCTGCGGCAGATCCGAGCGGTGCCGTGACGGTCGCACGCGGCGACATGGTCGACGATCTCCCCAGCGGCCCATTCCACGCTGCCCTGGTCGCGTACAACACGATCTTCAACCTGCTCGACGAAGCGACGCAGCAGCGCTGCTTCGGCGAGGTCGCTCGATGCCTGATGCCCGGCGGGGCATTCGTCGTCGAGGCGTTCGTCCCCGGCCCCGAAACCGGGCGAGACGAGAGTTCCGACGTGTCGGTGCGGTCGATGGCGACCGACCACGTCGTGCTGTCGGTGTCGACCAATCGCCCGGCCGAGCAGCGCGCCGAAGGGCAGTTCGTCCAGTTCAGCGAACGCGATGGCGTCCGGCTGCGGCCGTGGTCGATCCGCTGGGCGACCCCACGCCAACTCGACGTCATGGCCGACGCTGCAGGCCTGGCTCTCGAGTCTCGATTCGCCGACATGGCCGGCACCGAATTCACCGACGACAGCGCGCAACACGTGTCGGTCTACCGAAAGCAGGCGACCTGATGGCCGACTCCACCCCGCAGTCCCCGACGTTCGGCCTCGGCGTTCCCAACGGTGGCGACTTCGCCGACCCGCGACGCCTGGTCGAACTGGCCCGCGCCGCCGAGAGCGCCGGATGGGACGGCTTCTTCCTCTGGGACCACGTGACTCGACGCCGGCCATGGAAGCCGATGATCGACCCGTGGGTGACGCTCGCGGCGATCGCGGTCAACACCGAGTCGCTCGTCATCGGCCCCATGGTCACGCCGCTCGCCCGTCGCCGTGTGTCTGTCGTCGCCCGCGAGACCGCGACGTTGGACCTGCTGTCCGACGGGAGGCTCCGCTTGGGCGTTGGGCTCGGCGCGCCCGACGACGAGTTCACCCGCTTCGGCGAGGACGCCGATCCGGTACGTCGCGCCCGCATTCTCGACGAGTCGCTGGACGCACTCGGTGCCTTGTGGAGCGGCGACCCCGTGACGTTCCGCGGCGATCACGTCACCGTCGACGACGTGCAGTTCCTGCCGCGTCCGGTCGCTGGCCGCGTGCCGATCTGGGTCGCGGGAGGCTGGCCGGGCGGTGCCCCGTTCCGACGCGCCGCCCGACACGACGGCGTGTGGCCGGTCGCCAAGGCGGGCGGCTACGTGAGCGTGGCGGAATTCACCGAGTGTGTCGCCGCGGTTCGCGGCCATCGTGACGCGCTGGGCGTCGACGCCGACGTCCCGTTCGACGCCTGCTTCATCGG
>JBAWHL010000402.1:0-2110 GCA_049593815.1 Ilumatobacteraceae bacterium
GGCCGGTAGTCCTTGAGGAAGTTGCCCCACGTGTGCTCGCCGCTGTTGAAGCCGGCGATGATGGGGTCCACGATCCGCGCCGCGCCGTCCACGATGTCGAGCGGTGGGTGGAATCGATGGTTCACCACCTTCCTTGCCGCCAGTTCAGCCACGTCCTCGTCGGTGACCCAGCCGGTGTCCACGCTGTTCATGTGGATGCCGTCCTGCTGATAGTCCGCGGCCGAGGTGCGCGTCATCATGTTGAGCGCCGCCTTGGCCATGTTGGTGTGAGGGTGGCGGGTGGTCTTGCAGAGTCGGTAGAACTGTCCCTCGACCGCGGACACGTTGACCACGTGCTTGGCACGTCCCGGTGTCGCCTCCATCAGCGGCTTGAGGCGAGCGTTCAACACGAACGGCGCCACCGCGTTCACGAGTTGAGTCTCGAGGAGTTCCACCGACGACACCTCGTGCATCAGCAGGCGCCACGAGTTGCGCTCACGCAGGTCGACCTGTTGCAGGTCCTTGTCGAGCCGTCCCTCTGGGAACAGTGCCGATTGCGCCTCCAACTCCTCGGGGAGCAGCGGCGTCTGCGACAGGGCCGCAGCCTGGGTCAACCCTGGCAGCGGCGACGAGGCGTCGATCCGCTGCGGGAGATCGGCGTCGGCTCCCGGCAGCAAGTGATATCCCCGGAGCCCCTCGTATTCGCCGACGAGTCCCAACGTGGCGGCGGGCAGCGTGTCGAGCGCCGCTGTCTCCCCGTCCATCATGTGTGCATAGAAGTCGGGTGGACGCCGAACCGTCTGGCACGCATTGTTGACGATGAAATCGAGCCGGTCTCGTGTCGAGAGGATGTGGTGGCAGAACGCTTCGACGCTCGGCGTGTGGCGCAGGTCGAGGCCGAACACCTCGAGCCGGTCGCCCCACTCGTCGAAGTCCGGCTCGGCGGCGTAGCGCGCAGCGGCATCGCGCGGGAAGCGAGTGGCAACGATGAGCGACGCACCACAGCGCAGCAGCTTGATGCCGGCCTGATAGCCGATCTTGACCCGGCCTCCGGTGAGCAGCGCGACGGTGCCCGACAGATCGGCCAGCTCGCCACGCTTGGCGAAGTTGAACTCGGCGCACGTCGGGCAGAGCTGGTCGTAGAAGTGATGGATCTCGCGGTACTTGACCTTGCAGACGTAGCAGTGCTGTGGTTCGACGGTCTCACGCCACATCGGGTCGTCGACGTCGGCCTGTTCGAACGACGCCGGCGCGTACACATTGGGGGTGGTGAACACCGGTTGGTCGCGCAGCGTGCGGATCCCGGTCTCCGAGAGCACCTCTTCGTCGCGTCGGACCTTGTCCGAGCGGCGTCGACGCTTGAGCGCCTTGGTGCGGATCCGGCGTTCTTCGGGATCGGCGCAGAAGACGTCGCCTGCGGCGTTGACCAGGTCGATCTTCTCCTCCGGCGACAGCACTGTCAACAGATCGCGCGATGAACCGATGCGGCGCAGGAACTCGGTCGCCGCGAGCAACTCTCGCCGGAGTTCGTCGCGATCGGGGGTGGGATCAGCCATCCAGCAGTTTGCCAGGCATTCGGTCGCCGAAGTTGATCCCCAGGTCACGGGCCGTGTTGACCGTGTCGCCGTCGAGCGGTACGAGCTTGAGATTCCGAGTCGCCTCGGCGAGTGGGACGTACACGACCTCGGGAGGTCGCAGCGCGACCATCACGCCGTCTTCACCTTCGTCGAGCGCCCGGACGGCGGCAGCACCGAAGCGAAGGCCGAGCAACCGGTCGAGCGAGGTCGGCGAACCGCCACGCAACAGGTGCCCGAGGACGACGGTGCGGGTCTCCTTGCCGGTCATCTGCTCGATCTCGGCGGCAACCTTCGCGCCGATGCCGCCGAGTTGCACGGCTTGCCCGACCGCCTTGCCGATCACGGTCGGGTCGCCGTCGATCGGGCAGGCGCCTTCGGCGACCACCACGATGGTGAACCGCGCCCCGTGTCGGTCGCGCTGCAGGATCGTCTCCGCCAAGGGCGCGACGCTGTAGGGGATCTCGGGAATCAGGATGCAGTGTGCGCCCCCGGCCATGCCCGAGTGCAGCGCGATCCAGCCGGCGTCTCGGCCCATCACCTCGACCACGATGACG
>JBAWHL010000403.1:0-1606 GCA_049593815.1 Ilumatobacteraceae bacterium
GCCGTGGCCGCCGCACGCCGCGAACTGCCGTACACCCACGAGCTCAACCACGCCATGCGTGCCCTGCTCGAACTCGTCGAGGCCGCCACCCGAACCGGGGAGCGTGAGCTTGCTGAAGACGCCCTGCGTCGTCTGGCCGGCGTCACCGAACCCCTTGACAGCGACTACGCGCTCGGCGTGCTCGCGATGGCCCGAGCCCAGGTCTGCGACAACGATGACGAGGCCGAACTCCTGTACCGCGAGGCACTCGAACGCTTCGAGCGCCGGAAGATCCCGATCATGATCGGCCGCACCCGCCTGCTGTATGGCGAAGCACTCCGCCGCCAGAACCGCCGGATCGACGCCCGCGTGCAGCTGCGAGCCGCGCACGACGTTCTGACGCACTGCGGCTTGAAGGGCTTCGCGGCCCGTGCCGCACGCGAGCTCAGCGCGACTGGCGAAACCGTGCGCGTGCGTACTCATGAAACCAAGGACCACCTCACCGATCAGGAATTCAACGTGGCGCGCCTTGCCCGCGAAGGGCTCACCAACCGCGAGATCGGTGCCCGCTTGTTCATCAGCGCCCGAACCGCCGAGTACCACCTCAGCAAGGTGTTCACGAAGTTCGGCATCACGTCGCGAGGCGAACTGACGACCGCGCTCGCCGACAACGCCTGACCAACACCTCCCCGCAACTGTCACGACCGCAGGACCCGAGCGGTCCTCCTTCTCAGAGCGGGTGACGACCCCGTCGCCCGCCGAATTCAAGAGAGAAGGACAACCATGAAGCTCCCCACTGGTCTTCGGCGCCGGCTCCGCACGTGGACACCGATCCTGCTGCTCGCATTGGCAGCGCCATCGATATTCGCCGCGCCGTTCGCTGCAGCAGATTCCGGTCGCGGCACAAGCCGTACCAAGCCGACCATCGTCCTCGTTCACGGTGCTTGGGCCGACGGATCCTCGTGGAACAAGGTGACCACACGACTCCAGACCGCTGGCTACGACGTCAGGGTGCCACCCAACAACCTGCGCGGTGTCGCCACCGACGCCGCCGACCTCGCCGCCTACGTCGGCACCATCTCGGGACCCGTCGTCCTCGTCGGCCACTCCTACGGCGGCATGGTGATCACGAACGCGGCGAAAGGCAACAGCGCTGTTCGATCGCTCGTGTACGTCAACGCCCTGATCCCCGCCAGGGGCGACACCCTCGTCGGCTTGACGCATCCACCGTCGGTCTTCGCCCAAGATCCGGCCAACGTCCTCGACTTCGTGACGTACACGGGCGCGCCGGCAGATGCCTTGGACACCTACGTCAAGTCATCCGTGTACGGCAATGCGTTCGCGAACGCCGGCTTCTCCCGTCGCGAGATCGCGATGATGGCATCCTCCCAGCGGCCGCTGTCGACCCAGGTGTTCAACGAACCATCCGGACCACCCGCGTGGGAGACCATCCCCTCCTGGGCAGTCGTCGGCAAACGGGACCAGATCATCCCGATCGCCGACCAGACCTCGATGGCCAAGCGCTCCGGTGCTCGGGTCGTGACCGTCGATGCGCCGCACCTGTCGATGCTCACCGATCCCCGGGCGGTCACCGAGGTGATCGTCAGGGCTGCGAACGGCTGAGCAA
>JBAWHL010000404.1:0-14030 GCA_049593815.1 Ilumatobacteraceae bacterium
CGATGTGACACATCGTGCCTGGCACCATTCGTCACATCAGGGGTAGACGAGGACGCCGCGGATGTTGGCGCCGCTGCGCATGTCCTCGAAGCCCTGGTTGATCTCCTCGAGCGTGTAGGTCTTGGTGACCAGCGTGTCGAGGTCGAGCTGGCCCTGCGTGTAGAGCTCGAGCAGCTGCGGGATGTCCTTGCGAATGTTGGCCGAGCCGAACAGCGAGCCGACGATCTGCTTCTCGAACAGCGTCAGGAACGCTCCCGGGATGGCGATCGATGCTTCGGCCGTCGGGTGGATGTTCGTGACGACGATCTTCGAACGCTTGCCGCCGAGGTGGAACGCCTCACCGAGGGCGTCGCCGTTGCCGACACCCATCGCCATGATCACCTTGTCGAAGCCGCGACCCCACGTGGAGTCACCGAGACCTTCCATCGCGTCGGCGACGGAGGCGTAGGTGTGCGTGGCACCGAGCTCCATGGCCTTCTCACGCTTGAACTCGATCGGGTCGATCGCCGCGACGACGCGGGCCCCGGCGAGCTTGGCGCCCTGCACCGCATTGGCACCGATGCCACCGACACCGACGACGGCGACGAAGTCACCCGGCTGCACGTCAGCGGCGTACACGGCCGAACCCCACCCCGTGACGACACCACAGCCCAGCAGGCAGGCACGCTCCAGCGGGATGTCCTTGTCGATCTTCACGACGCTGGACTCGTGGACGACCGTGTGATGGGCGAACGTCCCGAGCAGGCACATGAGTCCGAGGTCCTCACCGGCAGCGGTGTGGTGGCGAGCGGTGCCGTCGGAGATCTGGCGACCGGTCGGGAACGCGGCACCGCCGACATCGCAGAGGTTCGAGTGGCCGGAGGCGCAGCTCGGACAGCGGCCACAGGCAGGGATGAAGCCGAAGACGACGTGGTCGCCGACCTCGAGACCGGTGACGTTGTCACCGACTTCCATCACGATGCCAGCGCCTTCGTGGCCGCCGATCAGCGGCATGGGCGACGTCGCGCCGGCGAGGTCACCCGTGACGAGGTGTTCGTCGGAGTGGCACATTCCCGACGCCTTGACCTGAACGAGCACTTCGCCCGCTTTGGGCGGGTCGAGCTCGATGTCCTCGACGCTCCACTCCTGGTTGATGTCCCTCAGTACTGCTGCCTTGGTCTGCATGGCCGAAGAGTACGCCACTCACGAAACGCTCCGCGCATCGGACCGACCCGCCGCGGGGCGCGACTCGTCCCCTGGGTGATCAGCGGGGCAGGACGCGGATTTCGATGTACTGCGTGGCGGGAAGCCAGCGCTCGATGTCGGCGCGCAGCATCTCGATGTCGATGTCCGCGACGGAGAAGGACTCCTGCAGGAAGTCGTCGAAGGAGGCGTTGCCGGCCGGGTCCGTGAGCACCGCCAACACCTCGGAATTGACCTGCCCATTGCTGAACAGATCGAGCTGCTGACGGACCACCTCGGTCGCCGCGTCGTACTCGGTCGGCGTCGGCCCGTTCGTTCGCAGGTCCTCGAGTTGGGTCAGGACCGCTTCGACGACCTCGTCGACGAGATCGACGCCGGTCGTGTTCGAGATGTAGGTCTCGACGTTCGGCGACCCGCCTGCCGTGAGCTGCATCGCCGCGTAGGGCGAGTACGAGTCGCCGAGTTCCTCGCGAACGGTGTCGGTCAACCGCGCCGTGAGCACCTCCTGGACGATCAGCGCGGCGACGTCGTCACGACGATCGACGGTGGCCGGCCCGGTGAAGAGGAAGGCCACACTCGCCTGCTCGCCTTGACCGGCGTTGACCTGATCCTCGACCACGCCCGCCGGAGCGGCGGGTTCGATGTAGTCGACGGCCTCGACCCGACCGGTCGACGGCAACGTTCCGAGGTAGCGCCGCGACAGCTCGACCATCTCGTCGATGTCGAAGTCGCCGCTGAACGCGAATGCGAAGTCGGAGGCATCGCCGTACCGGTCACGGGTGATCCGCTCGATGTCCTCCGCGGTCACCGAATTCAGCGAATCGACCGTGGGCAGGAGGTAGCGGGGATCGTCGTATCGGGCATCGAGCAGGGCCACGTACTCCATGTAGCCGGGGTCGATCGACGGATCCGCCGCGTAGGGCATCTCGTCGTCGAGGTACTGATCGAGCGCGATCGGGTCGACTCGAGGCTGGGTCATCCCCAGGTGGATCAGTTGGAAGAGCACTTCGAGGTCGCTCGTCGCCGCGCCGCCGTACAGCGACTCGGTGAAGATGTCGATCCCCGCCTGGAGCGAGACGTCCTTGTCGGCGAGGAAGGCGTCGAGCGCGATCGCGTCGTAGGTGGCGAAACCGCTCTGGCCCACGACGGTCCCCGCTGCGTCAGCGGCCGGGACGTCGGCATCGGCCAGTACCGAGAGACCACCGGGGCTCCGGGCTTCGAAGTCGACCTGGCCGTCGACGATGTTGGTGACGTTCAGCGCCACGGTGACACCGTTCTCGAACTCCAGGATCACCGGGTCGATGAAGCCGGGCGAGCCGAACTCGGTGAGCGCTTCGCGCGACACCTCCTCGACGGGTTCGGGAGGGGCCATCAGGTCGCCGTCGATCCCCGCGTCGTCCGAGCGTGGTTCGAGTTCGCGATCGCGCATCGAGCCCGCCTGGGCGAGGAAGACGGATTCGTCGGGCAGGTCGCCGACCTCGCTCTCCGGGACGACGACCATCATGTGGGGCGCCGCCGCGGCGAGGCGCTCGACGAACATGTAGGCGATCGTCTCCGGACTCGCCCGGTCCAGAATCACGTTCACCAGGTCGAACTCCGCGTCGGCGGTCGGGATCGACTCACCTTCGAGCACGTGGCGGACGTACTCATCGGCATAGCTCGCGTCCTGGCGAGAGTCCCGGCCTTCGTAGCTCGATTCGATGCTCGTGCGCATGCTCGACACCGCCCGGTCGACCTCGGCCTGGCTGAACCCGAACCGACGAACCCGTTCGTACTCGTCGTACACGGCCTGCGTCGACGCCTCGAGCGCGTCGCCATCGGCCGACACCAGGATCTCGGGTGCGTCGAGGTCGCGCACGAAGCTGCTGGAATCCACCCACGCGTCGTCGAACGGCGCATCGCCTCGGAGCGCGTCGTTGCCGAGGCGCGTGGCGATCATGTCGAAGGCGAGCGCGTCGAGGATCGACTCCTGCATCTGTGCTTCGGGCGTGTCCGGTTCCGTCGCCGACACGCTCAACGGCAGGGTCACTTGCGCGAACCCCTCGGCGACATCGGGATCCGACAGCACGATGATCTGCGCGTCCGATGCGGGCTCGACCGTGAACACCGGTCGATCCGACGAGGAGCCACGAGCGTCGACGCCGGAGAATCGCTCGACGATGCCGTCCTCGATCTCGTCGGGGTCGATGTCACCGACGACGATCACCGAGGCGATTTCAGGTCGATACCAGTCGTCGTAGTAGCGACGCAGCGGGTCGGCGTCCATCTCGCTGATCGCGGTGTCGGTACCGATCGGGTCCTTGTCCTCGTACGCGGTGCCCGTGAGGAACAACGACTCGAGGGTGTCGAAGATCCGACCGTCGGAGCTCGACTCCGACCCACGCCACTCGTCGAGAACGACACCCCGCTCCGCTTCGACCTGCGCCTGGTCGATCGTGGCTGCGGTCAGCCACTGTTCGAGGACGTCGAGTCCCGTGTCGACCACCGAATCGTCGGCGGTCGGCATGGTCAGTTGGTAGACGGTCTCGTCGTAGCTGGTGTAGGCGTTGATGTCGGCACCGAAACCGGCACCGAATCCGCGCAGCACGTCGATGAGTTCGTTCTCCGGGAACTCCTCGGTGCCGTTGAACAGCATGTGTTCGAGGAAGTGGGCTCCACCGTCCTGGGTGTCGTCCTCGAGGACCGAGCCGGCGTCGATCGCCAGCCGCATCTCGACGCGCCCACCGGGATTGTCGTTGTCGCGGATCAGGTAACGAAGCCCGTTGTCCAGTTCGCCGATGACGATCGCCGGGTCGGGGTCAGCGACCGATGGGAGCCCGGTCGGATCGGGGGCAGTGACCGGGGTCGAACCGTCCACCGGGACGGGAACGGACGTGCTCGGCGCGGGAGCCGATGTCGGCGTGGAGGTCGGCGCCGAGCTCTCCGGCGTCTTCGACTCACCCTTGGTGACGGCGGACGATGGCGAGCACGCTGCGGCTGCCACCGTGATCGCCGCGGCAGCAGCGATCCATCGAAGGTTCCAGTTCCTGCGCCCGCTCGTGATCACGGGGCGAGGTTACGGGCCGCGAGTGCCCGAGAGATGCCATCGCGGACGCGAGGGCCCCAGTCGATGTCCTCCGTCGATGCTCCGCTCGCCTGGACCGCCGCGCGTTCGGACGCCAGCTCGTCGGCGAGCTCCCCGATCTCGACGGTGAGCAGATCGGCGAGCACATTGCGGAGTTCACGCGCGAGCGCAGGGCTCGCTCCGTCGGTGCTCACGGCGACCGACACGCGGCCGCGACGGACGATCGCCGGGAGGATGAATCCGCAATCGATCGGCTGGTCGGCGGCATTGGTCCAGATCCCACGAGCCCGTGCGGCGGCCGACACAGCGGCGTCGACCGTGGCGTCGCCGGTTGCCGTGACGACGAGTCTGACATCGTCCAGATCGATGGGTTCGAAGGCCCGCTCGCGAACGTCGTCGACGCCGGAACGGTCGACGTGCGTCGAGACCTCCGTGGCGACGAGTCGCACGAGTGCACCCGCGGCGGCGAGGCCCGCTGCCTTGCGCGCCCCGATCCGACCGCCGCCGACGACGAGCACCGGCACGTCGTGGAGGTCGAGAACGACCGGATAGGCGAAGGTCGTGTCGCTCGTTTCGGCCATCGGGCGAGTGTACGAAAAGTAGATTCACTACAAAGTTGATCTCTTTAGTCGGAATTGATTGAATACGGGTCGTGAGCAACGTGCAGATCTCCCTTCCGTCGTCGATGCGCCACCTGCTCACCGACTGTCCAGCGGAGTCCGAGGACCCGATCGTCGACGCACATCGCGTCCTCCAGTGGGCCAACCGCCGCTTCGGCAAGGACCTCGTCGTGACCGCCAGTTTCGGTGACGCCGTGCTCGCCCACGTGGCCAGCGAGGCGATCCCGGGCGTCGAGATCGTCCTGCTCGACACCGGCTACCTGTTCGCCGAGACCGAGTGGTACGCACACGAGCTCCGCACCCGGTTCGGACTCAACCTGCGCGTCGTGCGC
This sequence comes from Ilumatobacteraceae bacterium, assembly GCA_049593815.1. GTDB lineage: Bacteria > Actinomycetota > Acidimicrobiia > Acidimicrobiales > Ilumatobacteraceae > Sva-07. The sequence continues at coordinate 5,199 of JBAWHL010000404.1, forward strand.
CCTGCACCCGATCTGCCCACCAACGTGTGGACGACCGACACCGACGCCTGCTGCGCCGCACGCAAGGTCGAGCCGCTCAACCGGGCCCTCGCGGGCCGCGCCGCCTGGGTGAGCGGACTCCGCCGCTCCGATTCCGACTCGCGGCGCACCGCACCGTTCGTCCACGAGGACCTGCTCAAGAACATCATCAAGGTCAATCCGCTGGCAGGGTGGACCGATGCGCACGTGGTCACCTACGTCGCGGCGTACGGCCTCCCGGACCATCCGCTCACCGAGCGCGGCTACCCGTCGATCGGCTGCTGGCCGTGCACCAAGCCCGTCGTCGAGGGCCAGGACCCCCGCTCGGGCCGCTGGTCGGACTCCGACAAGACCGAATGCGGCCTGCACCTGTGAGCGCCGAGGCCATCAAGATCGAGAGCAGGTACCTCGCCGGGACGATCGGTGCGGAACTCGTCGACGACGAAGCCGACGCGTTCGACCACGACGCCGAACTCCTGCTCAAGTTCCACGGGATCTATCAGCAGGACGACCGTGACGTCCGCCGGGCGCGGACGCAACTGAAGCTGCCGCTCGACTATTCGTGCATGGTCCGCGCGTCGGTTCCCGGCGGCGTCATCAGCCCGACGCAGTGGCTCGCACTCGATCGGCTCGCCGCGCTCGCCGACAACAAGCTGCGCCTGACGACGCGACAGGGCGTGCAGTACCACGTCGTCCACAAGGGCGAACTGCACCAACTCGTGTCCGGCATCAACGCTGCGGTGCTCACCACGCTCGGCGCGTGCGGCGACGTCGTGCGCAACGTGATGGCGTGCCCGCTCCCCCACCCCGAACGGTCCGCGATCATCGATCCGCTGCTCGCTGCAATCGTCGCCAGGTTCCGCCCACAGACCGAGAGCTACTGGGAGCTGTGGGTCGACGGCGACAAGGCCGTCACCGCCGAACCCGGTGCTCCCACCACGGCGCGCACGCCGCGGCCAGAGGTCCTGGCGCCGATCGACGACGTCGAGCCGATCTACGGCACCGCGTACCTTCCCCGCAAGTTCAAGATCGCCGTCGCCTGGCCGGGCGACAACTGCGTCGACCTGTACAGCAACGACGTCGGGCTCGTGCCCACGCTGCGCGACGGCCTCTCCGGCGACCTCACCGGTTTTGCCGTGTTCGCCGGCGGCGGCATGGGCATGAGTCACAGCCGCCCCGACGACACCTACCCGCTCCTCGCGCAGCCCGTCGGGTGGATTCCGGCGACCGGACCCGACGACGTCGGGGAGGTGGTCGACGTCATCGAGGCGATCGTCACCACCCAACGCGACCACGGGAACCGTGACGATCGCTCACGCGCACGACTCAAGTACCTGCTCGAGGAGCGCGGCATCGACTGGCTGCGCGACCAGATCGAGGAGCGCCTCGGGTCTCGCGTCGCTCCCCCCGTGGAGATCCCTCCGCTCGTCGTCCACACCCACCATGACTGGCACGACATGGGCGACACCTCCGCGCTCGGCCTCCCGGTGCCGTCGGGCAAGGTCGCCGGCGGGCTCCGCGTCGCCCTCCAACGGCTGATCGCGGACCACGCGGTGCGAGAACTCCGCGTCACCTCACGTCAGGACCTGCTGTTGCTCGGGATCACCGATCGCGGTGCCGTCGAGAACGTCCTCCGCGCCAACGGAGTCCGCCTCGCGACCGATCAGAGCCCGGCTCGCAACATCGCGATCGCCTGCCCCGCGCTGCCGACCTGCAGCAAGGCACTCGGCGAGGCGGAACGCGTCCTGCCCGATGTCGTCGACGACATCGAGAAGCTCCTCGCGGACACGGGCAACCTCGGTCTGCCGCTCTCGCTCAACATGAGCGGTTGTCCGAACGGCTGCTCGCGCCCGTACGCCGCTGAACTCGGCATCGTCGGTCGCACGAAACGGAACTACGACATCTTCGTCGGCGGCTCTCCCGCCGGCGACCGTCTCGCACGGCTGCTGCGCGCCGACGTTCCACTCGGTGACCTCACCGCGCTCCTGCGTCCGCTCCTCGAGCGCTACAGCCGCACGGGTCACGCGTCGACCTTCGGAAACTGGGTGGTCGAACAGGACTGGGACGAACTCCAGGCCACGCTGCCGGCGCCGACCGGACGACGCGCTCGAGCCGCGGCACGGGCCGCAAGCGCTGCGGAGTGATCGGGCGATGACCGTCTTCCTGGTCGGTGGTGGCCCCGGTGACCCAGACCTGCTCACGGTCAAGGCCGCTCGGCTGCTCGCCGAGGCCGATGTCGTTGTACACGACGCCCTCGTCGGCGACGGCGTCCTCGCGCTGATCCCCGACTCGGTCGAACGCATCGACGTCGGCAAACGCCCCGGACGGCCGACACCCCAGGAGAACATCTCTGCGTTGCTGGTCGAGCTCGGCCGGCAGGGCAAGCACGTCGTCCGACTCAAGGGTGGCGATCCGTTCGTGTTCGGCCGCGGCGGAGAGGAGGCGGTCGCTCTGGCGGCGGCCGCTGTCCCGTTCGAGATCGTTCCGGGGATCACGTCGTCGATCGCTGCACCCGCTGCTGCCGGCATCCCGGTCACCCACCGCGGCGTGTCTGCCGCGTTCACGGTCGTGACCGGGCATCGCCGAACCGGCGAGGAGGACGTCGACTGGCGGTCGCTCGCGAAGGTCGGCGGCACGATCGTGATCCTGATGGGCGTCGCGCAACGGGCACGGATCGCTGCGGAGTTGATGGCGGGCGGGCTCGAGCCGAACACGCCCGTCGCCGCCGTGCAGTCCGCCACCACCGAGCACCAGATCGTCGGCCGCTGGACCCTCGCCGACCTCGGTGGTGCACACGTGTCGTCCCCTGCCGTCATCGTCGTCGGCCCCGTCGCCGCGTTCGACCTCGGCCCCACCATCGCCGACGCGACCGCCCACGTCCTCCGACACGCGGAGTGACGGCGGCGGGGCGAGACGGGTAGTCTCCGCACATGGACGAAACCACCATCGCCGTGGCCACCGAGACCCTCGAGCAGAACGCGCCGACCGACCAGACCGAGCTCCTCGAGGACGAACTCCTCGTCGAGGAGATCTCGATCGACGGGATGTGCGGCGTCTACTGACGTCGCTCGCTCCGCCATCTGATCTGCCACCTGCCGCTGACCTCGTGACCTCGTTGCTCGAACGCCCACTCGCGCTGCATCCGAAGGTCGCCCTCCGGCCCGAACCCTTCGGGGCCCTCGCCTATCACTACGGCAACCGCAAGCTGATCTTCCTCAAGCACCCCGACGTGGTGCGTGTCGTCCGCTCACTCGACGACCATGCCACCCTGTCCGACGCGCTGCGCGCCTGCGAGATCGCCGAGTCCCGCTGGCCGGCGTTCGAAACCGCCCTGACCGCACTGACCGAATCGGAGATGCTCCATGAGCGCGACGCAACTGGTTGAGCAACTCAAGGGCGGCCTCGACGCCCCGATCTGCCTCACCTGGGAACTCACCTACGCCTGCAACCTCGAGTGCGTGCACTGCCTGTCGTCATCGGGCCGTCGCGACCCGCGCGAGCTGACCACCGACGAGGCCAAGGGTGTCCTCGACGAACTCCGCGACCTGCAGGTCTTCTACATCAACATCGGCGGCGGCGAGCCGATGATTCGTCGCGACTTCTTCGAGCTGCTCGAGTACTCGATCGACCAGGGCATCGGCGTCAAGTTCTCGACCAACGGCGCGTTCATCGATGCCGAGAAGGCTCGGCGTCTCGCGGCGATGAACTACCTCGACATCCAGATCAGCCTCGACGGCACCGACGCGGTGACCAACGATGCGGTCCGCGGCGAGGGTTCCTACGACACCGCGATCCGAGCCATGAACCACCTGCGCGATGCCGGGTTCGGCGAGTTCAAGATCTCCGTCGTCGTCACCCGCCACAACGTCGACCAGCTCGACGAGTTCAAGGCGCTCGCCGACTCCTTCGGCGCCCAGCTGCGAATCACGCGTCTGCGCCCGTCGGGTCGGGGCGCCGACTCGTGGCACGATCTCCACCCGACCAATGCGCAGCAACGCCAGATCTACGACTGGCTCATCGCCCACGGCGACAACGTGCTCACCGGTGACTCCTTCTTCCACCTCAACGCACTCGGCGAGGAGCCGCTCCCGGGGCTCAACATGTGTGGTGCCGGACGCGTCGTGTGCCTCATCGATCCCATCGGTGACGTCTACGCCTGTCCGTTCGTCATCCACGACGAGTTCAAGGCCGGGTCGATCCGCGACGAAGGTGGGTTCGCGAAGGTCTGGAAGGAGAGCGAGCTCTTCACCGAGCTGCGCGAGCCCCAGTCCGCGGGCGCGTGCGCATCGTGCGGCAGCTACGACGCCTGTCAGGGCGGATGCATGGCCGCCAAGTTCTTCGTCGGCATCCCGCTCGACGGCCCCGACCCGGAGTGCGTGTCCGGTCACGGCGAGGCAGCGATGCTCGCAGCCTCATCAGCGGCCGCACCACGCCCGATGATGGACCACTCCAAGCCGGTCCGCGTCGCGTCGCCCGAACGCATCCCGGTCACCATCGGCCGTCGCTGACCCTGACCGCCGAGTGCGCCTGGAGGCACCACACGCTCCGACGCTGACACCGCACGGATGGACGTGACCGACGGGTCAGTCCGAATTCGCGAGCAGCCCCGGCACGGCCGCATCGGTCACGAAGTGCAGTTCCTGCACGGCGCGCGTCATAGCGACGTAGAGCAGACGGGCGCCTCGCTCGGTGATCGGTGCAGCGGTGCCTTCGCTGAGGATGTCGTGTGGGTTGACGACGATCACGCCGTCGAACTCGAGCCCCTTGACCGCTTCTGGACCGAAGAGCGGCAACTCGGTGGCATCGAGTTCGTGCACGTGGTCCACAGCGGTGATGTCGTGGCCGGCGAGTGCAGATGTGATCGATTCGTGCAGCTCGAGGGGAGCGACCACCGCACTCACGCGACGGCGTTGTGCCGTGGCGACCGCGAGCTCGGCCACGTCGTCGGCAAGCGACGACGGCGCGGACCGCTGCCAGCTCGGAGCGTCACCGGACTGGCGGACGCTGCGACTCTCGGTGGCATCGACCCCGGTGAACGGCAGCAGACGGTTGGCGATGCGCAGGATCGGCTCCGGCACTCGATAGCCGATGGTCAGGTCGGCGATGGTGCCCGCATCGTCGGCGACGCCGAGATGAGCGAACACCGAGGACCATCGTTCCTGCCCGGCGGGCGTGGTCGACTGGGCGACGTCACCGACGAGCGTCATCGATCCAGCCGGGCTGCGGCGTCCGATCACCCGGAGGGCGACGGCGGAGTGATCTTGCGCTTCGTCCACGATGACGTGGCCGTACGTGAACGGCGACCCGTTGAGCAGCGAGTTGGCCTCGTCGACGAGCAGCTGGTCGGCGCGGGTCCACACCCGACGCTTGCCGCTGGTGCCGGGCAGCATGCGGTCGACGAGCTGTACCGGCTTCTGGGTGGGCCAGGCGGCGTTGATGGCCGCCTTCAGCGGCGCTGCCTTGGACCACGCGTCGTCGCCGCCCGTGCGCCGGAGCAGCTCTCGCTGGGCCAAGGACCGCATGCGCTCCCGACGCTGGTTCAGTGGGCTCGTGCCGCCCTTCGCGGTCTCGAGCCACTCGGCGAACAGCGCTCGTTCGATCACGTGCGTGCGCGCACCGATCGGGACGCGGATGTCGTCGTCGGGCGGCTGGATGCGTTCGAGCGCTCGCGCTTCGAGCTCGACGAGTCGGGCCGCATCGCCCTTCCAGCGGGCGAGTTCCACGTCGTCGGTGCCGGTCACCTCGACGCGCGGGATGCACAGATCGTCGACGGTCGACTGGCGCACCGTGCGCTCGCCGAGTGACGGCAGCACGTTGGAGATGTAGTCGAGGAACGCTCGGTTCGGGCCGACGACGAGCACGCCGTCGCGCGTCAACCGGCGCCGATGTTCGAACAGCAGGAACGCCGCGCGGTGGAGCGCGACCGCCGTCTTGCCGGTGCCCGGCCCCCCTTGCACCACCAGGACCTGATCGATCGACGAGCGGATGACGATGTCCTGCTCGGCCTGGATCGTCGACACGATTTCGCGCATCTCTCCGGAACGTTCCGCGCCGATCTCGGCGAGCACCGGGTCCGGGATCCCGCCGGCCACCTCGCCGCCATCGGGGTCGTCGAGGTGCTCGTCGAGGTAGGCCACGATCGTCTCGTCGTCGAGCGTGAACCGTCGCCGGAAGTCGACTCCCAGCGGGTCGACGCCGGTCGCCCGGTAGAACGGCGCAGCGATCGGTGCCCGCCAGTCGATGACCACGGGGTCGTGCTGCTCGTCCTCGATGTGCCGGCGACCGATGTACCACTCGTCGATTCGACCGAAGAAGTCACCGGCGCCTGGCCCGCGAAGGTCCTCGAGCGCGTCACCCACCGTCGCCTCGATGTACTCCTTGGTGATCTCGTCGGCAGCAGCGTCGGGATCGAGCTCCTCGAAGCGTTGGATCATCCGATCTCGCGACGCCCGCGAGAAGTCGAGGCGCGCTCGCTCCGCGTCGAGTTCGGGAAAGAGTTCGGACGACATGGGGTCAGAGAGGGTAGCGACCGCCCATCGAAGTCGCGGCCGGTGTTGCGGCCCGAGCGGCCCCTGCGTGCAAGGATCGTCCACCGTGATCTTTCTCGTGCCGATCGCCTATCTGCTCGGCACCTTCCCCAGTGCGATCCTGATCGCTCGCGCCAACGGCATCGACATCTCGACCTTCGGGTCGGGCAATCCGGGCGCGTCCAACGTCACCCGTGCGCTCGGGTGGCGCAAGGGGATCTGGGTGTACGTCCTCGACGCCGGCAAGGGAGCCATCGCTGCAGGCCTCGCCCTCGCTGTCGACGGACGTCCAGCGGCGTACTGGTGTGGCGCCGCGGTCATCGTCGGCCACATGTTCCCCGTCTTCCGCAAGTTCCGCGGCGGCAAGGGCGTCGCCACCGGCTCCGGCGTGCTGTTGGTCGTGCAACCCCTGATCGCACCGCTCGCCGTCGGGCTGTGGTGGCTGGTCACCAAGGTCACCGGCAAGGCTGCGATCGGCTCGGTCATCGCGGTCGGCTTGGTCCCGGTCGGGCTCGTCGTCCTCGGCCAACCAGCGTGGGAGTTCTTCGCCGTGGCCGGCCTCTGCGCGCTCATCCTCGTCAAGCACGCAGGCAACATCATTCGGCTGATTCGGCGGGAAGAGCCCTCCCTCAGCCAGAATTGACGTCCTGATGCAGCTGCTGTCTCCCATCACGTTCGGCTCGCGGACGGCACCGAACCGAATCATGTTCGGTCCGCACGTGACGAACCTCGCCGCGGACGACCGATCGATCCCGGCGCGCCACGTCGCGTACTACGAACGCCGCGCCCGTGGTGGCTGCGGCACGATCGTCGTCGAGGGTGCCTCGGTGCACGCCTCCGACTGGCCCTACGAGCGGTCGCCCCTGGCCGAGCGCTGCGGTGCCGGCTGGGCCGACATCGTCGCCGCATGTCGGCCCCACGGCTCCCTGGTGATCGCTTCGCTCGACCATGCCGGCGGGCAGGGCTCATCGGCGTACAGCCAAGCCCCGTTGTGGGCGCCGTCACGGGTGCCGGAGGTGAACGCACGCGAGGTCCCGAAGTGGATGGAGGCAGACGACATCGCCGCCGTCGTGGCCGGTTTCGGGTCCGCTGCACGGCTGGCGGTCGACGCTGACCTCGACGGGGTCGAGATCAACGCCGGACAGCACAGCCTCGTCCGGCAGTTCTTGTCCGGGCTGACCAACCAGCGCGGCGACGAATGGGGTCAGGACCGACTCCGGTTCGCCCGCGACGTCATCGCCGCGACACGCGCCGCGGTCGGCAACCGGATCGTCGGACTGCGACTCTCGTGCGACGAGATGGCGCCGTGGGCGGGCATCACGCCCGAGATGGCGCCGGGGATCGCGACCGAACTGGCGAGCTGCGGACTCGACTACGTCGTCGTCACACGTGGATCCATCTATTCCGTCGAACAGACCCGGGCCGACTTCCACCAGCCCGCCGGCGTGAACATCGACGTGTGTCGCTCCGTCCGCGAGGCCGTCACCGCCGACCACGAGATCCCGGTGATCCTGCAGGGCTCGATCGTCGAGATCGGCCAGGCCGAGTGGACGCTCGGCGGCTACGACGATCCCGCGCTCTGCGACGCCGTCGAGATGACGCGCGCCCAGATCGCCGACCCCGACCTGGTGGCCAAGCTCGCTGCCGACGAGATCGACCGCATCCGCCCGTGCACGCGGTGCAATCAGGCGTGTCAGGTCCGTGATGCGCGCAACCCGATCGTGACCTGCATCGCCGAACCGTCGAGCGGCCGCGAGACCGAGGACCCCGACTGGTACCTCGCCGCGGCCCATCCTCAATCGGTGGTCGTCGTCGGTGCCGGACCAGCCGGGCTGGAGACCGCACGGGTCGCCGCCCTGCGCGGTCACGACGTTCGCATCGTCGAACGCGACGCCGACATCGGGGGGCTCGCACGCGTGGCCGGACCGAACGCGGCGCTCGTCGACTGGTGGCGTGGCGAGCTCGAACGCCTCGGTGTCGACGTCGCGTGTTCCGCTGACACGTGGGGCGACGACGCCCACGCAGTCGTGGTCCAGGCGACCGGTTCCGTTGCCGGACTCCGCCCCTACGACGTGGCGCCCGAGGCCAACGTCGTCGACATCGCCGACGTTCGCCGGGGCACGGCGTCGCTTCCTGCCGACGGCGTGGCCGTGCTCTTCGATCCGATCGGTGGACCGATCGCGGTGGCGCTCGCAGAGGAGCTCGGAGCACGCGCTGTGTTGATCACCCAGGACAACATCGCCGGCAACGAACTCGCCCGCACCGGCGACCTGGCACCCGCGAACAG